>DATLUO010000055.1 GCA_035533075.1 Pirellulales bacterium
CCGGTGCGTCCAACCGGGGCATCGCTTGGCCGCCGCGCTCTTGAAGGGCGCCAGCCGCTATCGGGCCAAGCTCTGCCCCAGCCACCGCCTAACGGACTTTCCTTGCGGCAAAACGTCTCGATCTCGGCCGAGTGCAGTATAACCGCGACAAACGGAAGAAGCGGATCCAGGCGGCGTCTCTTGCCATACCTACTCGATTCCGTGCTATCTTTCGATAAAGGCCATCAAACCCCAAAACGAAGGTGAGCCACCCATGCGTTGGTTTCAGCACCGTGACAAACATTTCGACTTGAATCGCATCATCCGCCGGCTGATCAATGCCTCGACGCCGAACCGAATTCCGTTGCAAGGCGAATCGCGTTGGGAGTTGCGTGCCAACCGGACGATGCCGGTGCTGCTGGTGCCGTACGACGCAAACGAGCTTTCGATCGGCGAGCAGGCCTACGCGCTGACCAAAAACCTGTCAGGCCAGGGGCTGGCCTTGGTGCTGCACCAGCCGTTGCGCGCCGAACAACTGGTCGTCGCCTTCTGGTCGAACGACGAGCCGCACTTTTTCGCGGGCACCGTTCGGCAAAGCGTGCCGCTGGGGGGCGGTTTCTGGCAAATCGGGGTCGAAACCAGCAAACTCCTCTCGATGTCCGACTGCCCCGATTTGCAGCGACTCGTGCCTTGGGCGGCGCGCCTCGATCCGAGCGTACACTGGGACGCGCCGGTCTGTGCGGGGGGTGCCCCGCAATAGCCATCCCTACCGCGGCTCCTGGGATAAGGCCGGGTGGCCCTGGGCGGTTGCTGTGCAGAGGAGGTTCGGCGCGGTAAACTCTTTCCACATGCGACGGTGCGGCTTTCGTCGGCCGTCGCCGACCACTCCAGGAAGGAGACCATCCATGCAACCTTTTGCCGCCGTGGGGCAAATGGCGCTGTTGAGCGCCCTGACTCTCTTCGCCACGCAAACCGCCGTGGCCGCCGGACCGTTAAATCTGCTGTCGAACGCTGGGGCGGAAGAACCTGCCGATCGTCAGAGCATGCCGCCCGGCTGGTTTCCCGCCTCGGTTCCCGCGCCGGAGCTGCGAATGTTCATCGACGACCGCCATTCGCGGGCAGGCAACGCCTCGCTGGCCATAACCAACCAGCACCAGTACGACCAAACAGTGTGCAACAACTGGGCGCAGGATGTCCGTTCCATTCCCACCGGAAAGACGGTGCGTCTCACCGGCTATCTGCGCACCGACGACGCCGAGTCGGCCAATCTCTGCGTGCAATGCTGGGCCGACAACGGAGAACGGATGGTGGCCTTCGCCAGCACGCCGATTTTTCGCGGCACACAAGGCTGGACGCTGGTCCAGGCCGCAGACCTGGCCGTGCCCCGCGAGACCACGCGCATGATCGTGCGCGCCGTGCTGACCGGCAAAGGAAGCGTCTTTTTCGACGACGTGTCGTTGGAGGTCGTCGACCGTCCCGAGGCGGGAATCTCCGATCCCAACGATCCGCAGATCGCCCACCGCATCGTCCGTCGATTGCCAGTGACCAAAGACTGCATGGTGCTTGCCTACATGCTCAACTGGGACCGCGGCGACGTCGACAACCTCGCCGTCAGCAACAACGACGGCGGAGTGCGCACCCTGCTGGCCTGGGAACCGCCGTCGCAGGAGGAGACCGAACAAGCGCAGTTGCGATTTTTCCTGGCGATGTACGCTAGAAAGACGATCGTGCGCGACGAGCCAGGCCCGCTTGAGATTCACAAACTGCTTGGCGACTGGGGGGAGCGAGTTTCATGGAGCAATCAGCCTGACCTTGCACCCGAGGCTGCCGCCGCCGCCGAGGTAGAGTCGGGCGAGGGCTGGCGCATGTTCGACGTAACCGATCTAGTGCGCGAACAAGCTCGCTCGCCGCAGAACAATCATGGCGTTGCCCTTTGTCTACCGGCGAAGAAGACAGGACAAGATACGGTGATTGAGTTCGTCAGCCGGCATGCGCCTGACGAGTCGCGGAACCTGCGGCCGATGTTGCTCGTCGTCAAGCCCGATTCGCCGCCGGGAACGTAAGGAGAATCGTGTCCGCCGGCAAATGAGACGATAGAATTAGGGAGCGCTACCGAACCGGAGGCCAATGACAATGACGAGAATCCTGCACGGCGTTGTTCGAGGAAGGACCATCGAGCTCGATGAGGACGCCGGACTGCAAGAAGGCCGTAAAGTTGAGGTAATCTTGCGCGCCAAAGGCTTGCCAGGGCCTCCGCCGGGATGGAGACCAGGAAGTCGCGAAACTGCGGCGGGCATGATGGCTCCCTTTTGGACGGAAGAGGACGACCTGATATTCGAGGAGATCTATCGGGACCGCAAAAAGGAAAGCCGCAACCGAGCCGTCGAATGAGCTTTCTTCTTGATACCGATCACCTGTCCGCTCATGTACGTCGCCCTGCGGGCCTGATGCATCGATTCGTTCAGCATTCGGGGCGACTGTATACGTCAACCATCGCCTTGGCCGAATTGTACGTGTGGGCCTATGGCCGCCCCGACCCCGCTCCTGCTTTGGCGTCGGTCGAGAAGATGTTGTTCCATGAAGTGAGTCTCGTCGAATACGACAACGACTGCGGCAAAGAATTCGGTCGAGTGCGGGTAGAAATGCGGCGCCAAGGCCTGGAAGTTCCTTCGCTTGACCTTTTGATTGCCTCGGTCGCACTCGTCTACGATTTAACCCTTGTGACGCACAATACGGTGGACTTCCAAAACATCCCCGGCCTGGGTTTGGACGACTGGCTCGCCCCATGAGGCGGCGTATCTGTTATTCCGTTCAGGCCGCCTGCTTTTGCCGCTTCTTGGCGGGGCGAGTGTCTTTCCAACGGCGATGGATCCACCAATACTGGTCCGGCGCCGCGCGGATGACGCGCTCCAGTTCGCGGGTATACCACTGCGTGAGACCGGGTACGCTCGACACGTGCTCTTCGCCGCTGCGCGGATCGGCGATCGATTCGATGACCAGGTCATAGTGCAGCGGCCGCTTTTGCCGCCGCGCATAGCCCACAACCAACGGCGCGTCGTTGGCCAAAGCGAACAGCGCGATCGCTTTGTGCGTCGATGCCGGCCGGCCGAAAAACTCGACGAAGCACCCCTTGCTGCCGGCGTATTGGTCCGCAAGGAAGGTCATGATCTGGCCACGGGCGAGCACCTCCACAATCTGATCGTAGCCGCCCCGCTTGGGAATCATGTGCTGCCCGGTACGGCTGCGAAAGCGGTTCAAAAACGCGTCGATGTAGGGATTGTCGAGCGTCCGCGCGACGGTGTAGGTGGGAAACCCGAGAATGGCCAACAGGTAGCCGGCCATCTCGAAGTTGCCGAAGTGCGCCGAGACGATGACGATCGGCCGGTCGCCCAGGCCGAGCCGGGTCAGCGTGTCGGCGTTGTGCAACACCAGAAAGTCGCGCCAGTTGGTGTCGTGAATCTTCCGCGGCGCGTGGGCGATCTCCACGATCAACGTGAACAGATGATTCCACATCCGCCAGACCACTTGCCGCCGCTCGCGCTCCGGCATTTCCGGAAAGGCATGGCGCAGGTTATCGTCGATGACGGCCCGGCGGATTTTGAAGACGTCGGCGAACAGCGTCGCCAGGCCCGCCGTCACGACCTGGCAGGTCTCCGTCCGCAATGCTTGCAGCAGGCAGACGAAACTGCGGACGACGAGATAGGCCGCATAATGAACAACTCGCACCGTGGCGTTCCTTCGCTGGGGCTTCGTTCCAGACCGGGAGGCATTTTGCCACGGACGGCATCGTTGCACCAGAGCGGTTCCGGGTTTACAACAAGACGAGAGAAGCAACCCAGGCCCGTTCAACACCCCAAGGAGCGTTTGCCATGCCCTCGACACGCCGAAAGTTTATGGTCCAGGCCGCCGCCAGCGGCGCGGCCCTGGCCGTTTGGAGCGAGACGCAAGCCGACGAGGCGACGAGATCGGCCAACGAGCAATTCGTGGTGGCGGTTGTGGGCACGAACGGGCGCGGGCGGGATCTCGCCCGTGCGTTCGCCGCCCAGCCCAATTGCCGCGTGGCCTACATCTGCGACGTCGACCAGCGGGCCATTGTCAAAGGGCTGGAGGCGGTGGGCAAAGAACGCGCGGCCACGCCGGTCGGCGTGCAAGATTTTCGCCGGGCACTCGACGACCGGGCCGTCGATGCCGTGGCGATCGCCACGCCCGACCACTGGCACGCGCCGGCGGCAATCCTGGCCTGTTCGGCGGGCAAACACGTGTACGTCGAAAAGCCCGCGTCGCACAACGGCCGCGAAGGCGAGCTGCTGGTGGCCGCCGCCCGAAAGCACCAGCGCGTGGTGCAACTCGGCACGCAGCGGCGCAGCTCGGCCGGCACGATCGAAGCGGTGGCCCGCGTACACAAGGGCGAGTTGGGCCGCGTGTTGTTCGCCCGCGGCTGGATCAACAGCACGCGTCCCAGCATCGGGCACGGGAAACAAGTGCCGCCGCCGTCGCAACTCGATTACGACCTCTGGCAAGGCCCTGCGCCCGAACGGCCCTATCGCGACAACTTGATCCACTATAACTGGCACTGGTTTTGGAACTGGGGCACCGGAGAGCTGGGCAACAACGGCATCCACGCGCTCGACGTTTGCCGCTGGGGCTTGCAGGTCGATTATCCGCAAAGCGTTGTTTGCGGCGGCGGCCGGTTCCATTTCGACGACGATCAGGAGACGCCCGACACGCAGATCGTGACGCTCAACTTCGGCGACAAGGCGATCAACTGGGAGCATCGCACTTGGAGCCGGCGCGGGTTCGAGGGCGAGTCGTTCGGGGTCGTGTTTTACGGCGAAGCAGGCTCGTTGGTTTTTACCAGCAACGGCTACCAGGTGTACGACATGGCCGGCAAGAGCGTGGCCGAGGGCACGGTGCGCACCGACGACGCCAGCCACGTCGGCAATTTCTTATCGTGCATTCGCGAAGGGAAGCGGCCGAACGCCGAAATTGAAGAAGGCGTGAAGAGCACGGCCCTGTGCCACCTGGGCAACATCGCCTATCGCACCGGCCGCACCGTCCGGTTCGACCCGCAAGCGAAGCGGATCGTCGGCGATGAGGAGCAGACCGCGCTTTGGTCGCGCGAATACCGGCCCGGATGGGAACCGGTGGTGTGAGCTCTGTGCAAACGTCCATGAACGCGGTACAATCCTGGCATGCCACCGCATCGACCGCACATCGCTGGACGCGCCGCACAGCAACATCCGCCGAACCGCTATCTGCCGACGCGCGTCGAAGAAACCTTCGACGACCGCGAGTACGACGAAGAGCTGCTCGCCGACGGGCGAAAAGTGCCGACGCAGTTTCTGGCCGACGCCTCGCAGTCGATCATCACCGAGAACAACAGCCCCGATGTCCCTTTTCGCTGGAGCATCAACGCCTATCGCGGCTGCGAACACGGCTGCGCCTATTGCTACGCCCGGCCCACGCACGAGGTGTTCGGCCTCAGCGCGGGACTCGACTTCGAAACGAAGATCCTGGTCAAACACGAGGCGCCGGCCCTCTTGCGGAGTGAGTTGGCCAGGCCGTCGTGGCGGGGCGAAGCGATTACCATGTCGGGCGTGACCGATTGTTATCAGCCGGCCGAGCGACGTTTTTGTTTGACGCGGGGACTCTTGGAAGTCATGAACGAGGCGAGCCAAGCCCTCGGCATCATCACCAAGAACGCGCTGGTGACGCGCGATCTCGACCTGCTGGCGGCGATGGCCGGGCGGCGGCTGGTTCACGTCTTTTTGAGCGTCACCACGCTCGACGCCGAGCTGGCCCGCACGATGGAGCCGCGCACCAGCCCGCCGGCCAAGAAGCTGGCCGCCGTCAAGGCCCTGAGCGAGGCGGGCGTGCCCGTGGGCGTGATGGTGGCGCCGGTCGTTCCGGGCCTGACCGACCACGAGATGCCCGGCATTCTCGAAGCCGCCCGTGAGGCCGGCGCCCGCTCGGCGGGCTACGTGCTGCTGCGGCTGCCGCTTACCGTGGTGCCGGTGTTTCAGGCCTGGCTGGCGGAGAACTATCCCGACAAGCAAGAGAAGGTCGAGTCGTTGATCCGCTCGACGCGCGGCGGCGGTCTATATCAAGCGCAGTTCGGGCTGCGTCAGCGCGGCGCCGGAGAGTATGCCGTGCAGATCGGCCGCAATTTCAAGGTCTTCAAACATAAATTCGGCCTCGACGGTCCGTTGCCGGAACTCGACAGCTCGCAGTTTCGCCCGCCGCGGTCGGCAGCGGGGCAGATGTCGCTGTTCTAATCGCATGGGCATCAGGCGGTAGGGGCGAGGCGTCAGGCGTCAGGTTTGTTCTTTATGCCTGACGCTGACGCCTGAAACCTGACGCCTTTGCCTCGGTGGGCCGGCGCTCGCAAGCTCGCTGGTCCCACCCTACTTCGACGCCGGCGTGGCGTCCGCCTCCAGCTCGGCCAGAAGTTGTTTGAGCTGCGGCAACACTTCCTGGGCCGCCTTCTCGCCGGCCTCGGCAAGCTCCTTGGCCCGGCTGAAGTCGGCAAACTGATAGTCCGACGTGTCGGGCGCAATCAGCAAGTCGATCGAGCCGGCCCGCAACGCCGATGTGCCAAACGCCTGCACGTCGGTGACTCGCATCAGCGTCTCCAAAATGCGCGGCCGCTTGCGACGGCCAAAGTCGGCCGGCAGCTTGGCCACCACGTCGATGGCCACGACAAAATCGGCGCCGCGTTCGGGCAGCACGTCGCCGGGCAAGTTGTTCAGCACGCCGCCGTCGACCAGCGCCATGCCGTCGCGCATGATGGGCCGCGAAAGATACGGCAGATTGATGCTCTCCATCACGGCGTTGATGGCGTCGCCGCGGTCGCGCACCACTTGCACGCCCTGCACCAGGTCGACGGCCAGCACCGAGAGCGGAACCGCGAGTTGCTCCAGCCGCGCATCGCCGAGGTAGGGCCGCAACATGCGTTCCCAGGCTGCGCGACGGAAGTTCGACCACAAGTACCATTGCAAGCCGCCCGGCAAGGCGCGAAACAGCCTGGCGGGCGTGAGCGCCCGCTTCAGTTCTTCCAGGGCCACGTCGGGCCGCCAGCCGCCGCAATAGGCCAGCCCCATCAGAGCGCCCGAGCTGGTGCCGGCCACCAGGTCGAAGTGAATCCCCTCGCGGTCGAGCACGCGCAGCGCGCCCAGATGGGCCAGGCCACGGGCGGCGCCGCCGCCCAGCGCGACTCCCAGCCGCGTGCCGCGCAGGTGCCTCACCAGCCGGTCCAGCGAATGCCGCTGTCGCCGCGACGTGCGCTGCGGATCGTCGTCGAGCGTCACCTTGAAGTCGGGCCGGGCGATCGGCAGCTCGAACGGCAAGGTCGGCGAAAAACGTTCGTCCTTCCGCAGAATCCAGATCCAATGCGTGCGCGCGGCCAAATCGGCGGCGGCGCCGGCGAGTTCTCGCAGCCGGTTTGCCGCCCCCTCGGCATACCGCGATTCGCTGAGCCACCAAACTTCCTCACAAGGCGCCAGCAACTCGGCCAGCTCCGCGGGCGTGCCGGCCTGAGTCACGTCGAGCAACACGCGATGGTGGTGCTGCGCCACCTGCTGGATGCGCTCGCGCACGGTCCGTGCCCGCTCGTCAAGAGGCAGGCCGGCGGGAATGCGTTCGACGAGGCACCTCTGCGGCGTCAGTTCGTCCTCGCGGTCCGTCAACACTTCGACCGCCTCTCCTTTGGCAAGGAGCGCGCCGGCCAGGTGGCCGGCAATTGCCCGTGTGCGTGCGGAGGTGTTGACCAGACCAATGACGGTGGGCCGCTCGCGGCGCCGCCGGCGGGTCATCTCTTGACGCAGCCGGCTGACGAGCGTGCGGCCCAGATTGGCCGAGAACTCCGGCACGGTCAGCAGAAGCTGGTTGAATTGTTCCTGGTTGAGCTCCAGCAGCTCCGTATCGACCACGGCCGTGACGGTGGCCGAGCGTACGCCGTCGCCCAACAGCACCATGTCTCCGAAGTGCTCGCCGGGGCCGAGGTAGGCCAGCAGGCGCGGCGGCCGGCGGTCGCGTTCAATGGTGATCCGCACGCGGCCGTGCAGTACGATGAACATGCTGCGGCCGGCGTCGCCCTGCTTCATGACAACCTGGCCGGGCGCGAATTTCACGGTGCGCAGGCTCTCGGCGACCAGCCGCAGTTCGGCTTGATCGAGTCCGCGGCAGAGCATGCTGCGCCGCAGCACCTGCGCGATCGTCTGCGGGTCGATAGGTCACGCTCCTATCTCTCAATCGGCAATGAGCGCAGCCAGGCCGCCAGCGAGAGAACGAGCCCCAGCGGATTGGGCGTGCCGACGCCAAGCCGAAGTTCGCCGAGGGAGTGTTCGATCCGGTCGTCGATCGGCGCATTCGGCACAAAGGCCGGGGCATTGATGTGAAGGTGCGATGCCGAGTGGGCGGGATTGAAACCGACATATCGTTTCCACTCGCCGAGCCACTCTTCGCTTGGATCGCTGCGCGCGTATTGAGAATCGAGCTCCCATCGTAGGCTGCGCACTCGTCGGTCTGGATCCGTGATGTCCCAGCAGCGAAGGAAACTTCCATCGCGGATCCGCACGAATGGGATTCCGCGTGCTGGTGCAAATGTTGCCACGTTTTCCGCATCCTGCGTCAGCTCATCGGTGGTGATAGGCCGAGCGACGATCAGCATGCTCAATTGCCCGCTTGGAAGGATCCTGACTGGTTCACCCGCACGTTCCGCCCGCTTAGGATGATCGGGGAAGAACGTATACGCCTCGTCGAAGTCGACGCCGGCGGCAACGACCGCCCATTTTTTCCCCTCCTTTCTGAGGACGTCGGTTTCGACGACGGCACCGCCCACTGATCGTTCAAACACGGCGGCATCGCGGAAACATTCCTCAAAGATGGCGGCGATTTGCTCTAACTGTATCACGGCGAGCGCTCAGTCGCTATCGGGGCTGCATGCGGCGATCCATCCTCGCAGCTCCTGCTCAGTTGGCGCTTTTCCAGGCAGCGCAGCCACAATCCTCGCCGAAGTCTCAGGAAGCGTCGGTCGAAGCTCTTGATAGGTCTTTGCGGACACCAGCGAGACCATGTTTGACGAGTTGTAGATGCGTGGGCCGATGAACGATGCCAGGTCAGGAGCACAACGTTGAAACCGCTCGAAATCGGCGTGTCGAATCACGAGAACCGTTCCAGGTGGCTGCGAGAGCGGAGTTCTCCACCCATTGAGTCGAGGACCTACAATTTCGCTGGCTGCTTGTTCCAGGAAAAGCAGCCACAATGCGCCGGGCGCCGGGACAGCGGCCTGCGATTCAGTGTCGCCCGCGGCGATCGTCACGCGCGAATCAATCATCTTGCGGAGGGCCAAGAGCGAGTCCGGAGTCGGCGCAAGCAAAAGCGTTTCCATCGGCACGTCGTCGAGCGCCGCGAACAGAATCAGCAACGCCCGCGTCAAATCCTCCTTTGCATCCCAAAGAAGGGTAAAGATGCCTTGGCCTTCAAGGCGAATGGAATCGGCCATGAGTTCTGCGGTTGACATTTTACGCGACTGCCCCGGCCTTGCGCTGATACCGTTCGAGCGCCCTGCGGGCGAGCGGATGGACTTCCAATTGCTGTTCACCGTCGTGGCCCTGTCGCACAATCAACCCGATCGGCGAACGGAGCAGCGTCACGGCGCTGCGCAGGCCCGTGCCGCTACTGGTGACTTCCTCGAGCAAACTAAAGTCTGCCATGCTGTAGTCTTGATAGGCACGTTCCAGGGCGTGAATGGCCGACAGCGCGTCGGTCGGTTCAATAACGTCGTGGCCCAAAAAATGAGCTTCTTTCGCGGATTCGATGAGCAACTGGACATAGGGTCGAAGGATTCCACCGCTGTAGTGCGCCGTCAGGCGCAAGCTGTCGATCGGGACCAAATTGCCGAGTCCGGCGCTCTTGGCGATGTTCTTAAAAATCGGCAATACTGCTCCCCTATCGGATTCAGGAATATCCAATGGGTACAGAATGCGCGAAGGCCCCCACCGCGACTCGACCGAGTTTCGCAGCTCACCCAGCGTGAATTCATAAGGGGCCGTCATCACGATGGATGCCTCGATCCGCTCCCAATGCGTAAACGCGCGGACGAGCACGTCCTCCGCGGCGCTCGAGTCGCGAATCTTGTCGACGTGATCCACCAGCAAAGTCGGCGGGCGATATCCAAACCTTTTTCGCATCCAACGCAGCATCTGGTTTAGCAGGATCACGAGCGTATCCGGCGCCACGCCAAACCTCTCCGCGGGCTCGGAAACAGCTTCATGCTGCGATGCTTTGCCCAGAATTAACGCCAATGCCGCACTCTTTCGATGCTCCAACAACGAAACAACGAAGTCCATACCACCGAAACGAAAGACCACCTCGTCGCCGTGGGGAGTTTTCCGTCCGGAGAAATGGTCGATCAGCCGTGAAAGGATTTCGTCGCGAATCGAAATCAGTTCCGGGACCAAGCCCCGATTGGCCGGATGATCGGGATCTCGAAGATTGAAATCTAGTGCCGCCCAGCAGTCACGCAACATGGTGAGCAGTACGCCCGTCGCGTTGCAGCGTTCAGGGGACTCTTGCTTTTCGAGGTCGCAATAGACTGGAAAGCCGATCGTGCGATTGGTCTTGCCGATGGAAAAACAGTGTCCCAGCTCGGATGATTTCCCGACGCCGATCTGCCCGGTCACCAGAACGCGCGCTTTTCCTTGGCGAGTGCGAAGGTCCAAATCGAGGCGTTTGAGAAAGTCATCGCCGCGCACCTCGTAGAGGGTTCGGCCCAACTCGGCGCGTTGAACGGCCGGTCGCTCGGCGTTAAGCCGACCGAGTACGGAACGCAAATCATCAAGGTTCGCTAGGGACGGCATCTCGCGATTCTACGGCATGAGGCCACTCGTCGTGAATCCTAAACTTTTCGCGGGGCATGGCGAGCTTCCTGCATGATCTTTTGCAGTTCATCCCAGGTATGGAGCTTTGCCGTACCCTCCTCCACTTCGGCGACCCGGCGGGCGATCTCCGGACCCCAGGCCGCTTGCCACACAGGATCCGCCATCGGATCGAGCGTCGCCGATAGCTTATCCGCCAGCTTCGCGCGTTCGGCGTCGGGCAATCGCATGGCCGCCTCGAACACGTGCTGCGCGTCGCTGCTGAGTGCCATCGAATCAGTGGACATCGCTTTTCCTCCTTACCCCACCATAAAAACGCTCGCCATGTTCATTGTACTTCCTCATGGCTGCCCGTGCCAAATCACGTTTCATACACAATCCGCCCGTGCCGCTGGGCGCGGGAGATGCGGTCGCTGGCGTAAAGCCCGGCCAGCACGAACTCCACACACGAGGCCCGCACCGCGGGGTCGCTCGACGCGTTCACCTCGAACGCCTTTTGCCAGGCCGGCGGCACGCGCTTGAGACGCTCCGCGTAGGCCGACGACGGCAGCATGTCGCCGACCTCGATCTTCACGCCCTGGCCGAAGATGTGCGAAATCTCCTCCAGGCCATGCTGCTCGACGTACTCTTCGAACACCGTCTTGATCGCCTCGGCCAAGATGGCGTCGAGCACCTGACGCTCGCTGAGTTGATGGCTGCCCATCATGTCGAGCTCCAGCTTGCCCAGCGACGAACTATAGAGATGCCCCAGGTCGCTCATTCGCGGCACCGCCGGCCGCTCGCCCAATCGTGCCGAACGGTGCCGGGCACTGGCCACCATCGTGCGATAGTTGGCAATGCTGAAGCGGGCGCTCACGCCCGACGCCTGGTCGATGAACTTGCTCTTCCGCGCCGACACGCTCATCTCTTCCACGATCTGCTTCATGAAATACGGCACGACGACCGGAAACTCGCCGTCGAGTTCGATCTTTGCCTCCTGGTCCATGATCGAGATGCCCAGGTCTCGCTCCAGCGGATAGTGCGTGTGGATCACCGAGCCGATGCGGTCCTTGAGCTGCGGAATCACCTTGCCGCTGCGGTTGTAGGTGGCGGGGTTCGCCGAAAACAGAATCAGCACGTCGATGTCGAACTTGATCGGGAAGCCGCGAATCTGCACGTCGCGCTCTTCGAGGATGTTGAACAGCCCGACCTGCACCAGTTCATCCAACTCCGGCAGCTCGTTCATGGCGAAGATGCCGCGGTGCATGCGGGGGATGAGCCCGAAGTGCAACGCCTCTTCGGCCGACATGCTGGTGCCGCCCGCCAGCTTGGCCGGATCGATCTCGCCGATGATGTCGGCGAACTTGGTGCCCGGCGCCAGCCGCTCGGCATACCGCTCTTCCCGCGGCCACCAGGCGATCGGCACCTCGTCGTCAGGCGTGCCGGCCACGAAGCGGCGGCAGACGCTGCTGATCGGCCGGTAGGGATCGTCATGCACGGGCGCTTCGGGCAAGTCGATGTAGGGAATCTCGTCGTCGAGAAAGCGGGTCAAGAGCCGCATCAGCCGGCTCTTGGCCTGCCCCTTTTCGCCCAAGAAGAGCATGTCATGCTGGGCCAGCAGGGCCAAGTTGATTTCGGGGATGACCGTGCTTTCGTAGCCGACGATGCCCGGAAACAGCTCTTCGCCGCCGGTCAGCATCCGCATGAAGTTGTCGTGAATCTCTCGCTTGACCGTTTTCGAACGCCAGCCGCTTTCGCGCAGCTCGCGGAGGTTTGTCGGTTTGACGGTGGTTGCCATCAGGAGATCGGAAGGAATTGTGTGGGTGTTTTGCGGACTCGTTTCGATTATAGAGCGTGTGAGCAACGGGCATAGCCGTAGCCCGCTTGCTCCGCAAGCGGAGCGGCTTTGCAGGCCGGTCAGGCTCCACCTGACGGAAGGCGTTGCGGCGATCTCGCGCCGTTCCGCTTGCGGAGCAAGCGGGCTACGTATCAAAGCAAACTGCTTGCCGGTCGGTTAAAAAACCGTTAGACTGCCCGCATCGGATCGAGACCAGGCGGCACCGGCCAAATCTTCCAGGTCGGTGTCTGGTTTGCCAAGCACGTTGGTTTTTTGCGCCGCCACTGCCGTTTTTACAAGGAGCCTGTTTCATGGTTCGTCGCCGCCTCGGATTCACCTTGGTCGAGTTGCTGGTCGTGATCGCCATTATCGGCATCCTGGTGGCGTTGCTGCTGCCGGCGGTGCAGGCGGCCCGGGAGTCGTCCCGCCGCTCGAAGTGCAGCAACAATCTGAAACAGATCGGCATTGCCGCACAGCACTACCATGACGCCATCGGATACTTTCCGCCCGCCGGCCTGAACTATGGCGCCGTCTATGGGGCGCCCGTCGTCGCCTACAAGAATATCATGAACACCAGCGGCTTCGTGCTGCTGCTGCCCTACATGGAGTTATTGACGTACTACGATCGATTCAACAAGAACGTGGCGGCCTGTTCGAGCACGTACACCGGCGGCGGCCCTGGCACCCCCGGCCCCTACACAATCGCCGGCGCGCCGGCGCTCAACCCAACCACGTCGGGCAACGACCTGATCATGTCGAGCTTGATCGCGGTGCTGATGTGCCCCAGCGACGACGGCGTCAAGCAGGTGGCGACCGGGGCGGCGTACGGCATCACCAGCAGCGACACGCTTCAAGGAGCGAAGACCTCCTACGAGTTCAGCACCAAGCCGTCCGACGAATACAATTATCCCAACTGCTGGCAGACCTGGTACAACACCCAGACGACCGCCAATGGGCAGCCCTACCTGATCTACCGTGCCCTGTTTGGCATGAACAGCAACAGCAGCACCGCACACGTTCTCGACGGAACGACCAGCACTGTGGCCTTCATCGAGAGCCCCTTCGATGTCTATAACGGCGGCGGAAACGCCTGGGGCTATCGCGCCTGGGTGATGTACGGCGTCACGCTTTACGACAACCGCAACAACTTTCCCATGCAGGCGCTATGCAGCAGCCCGATCAATTGCTGGACGTACTCAAATACAATTAGCGCAGTAGTAACACCTACTGCACCCTATCAATTCGGCCGTGTTGCTTCCTGGGGCATGGCGGGCAGCCTGCACCCGGGCGGCTGTCACATCGGCCTGACCGATGGCAGCGTTCGGTTCCTCTCGGAATCGACCGACATCAAAATTTTGGGGCCCCTCTGCAACATCGCCGATGGAACGGCGATTGGCGATTACTGAAATCAGGCCCCAACCCGGATGAAGGATTTTGACGCGATGAAACTAGGATGGCCGGCGGCGCTGGTTCTTGCGGCGGTATGCGGCTGCTCGAGGTCGAGCGGTCCACCGAAGGTGCAGGCCATGCCTGTCAAGGGCACGGTGACGCTCGACGGCAAACCGTTGGCGGGCGCCGACGTCGTATTTTCGGTGGCCGATCCCCCGGCGGTGTTTGCCGGGCGAACGAAAGACGACGGCGGCTACGAGCTGCACGGGCTTGCCGGACGCGAATCGGCTCTGAAAGGTGCTTGCAAGGTGACGATCAGCCGCCTGGTCAAGCCCGACGGCTCGCCGCTTGCCCCCGACGAAGCACCGGCGAATGCGAGCGCAACCGAGCAATTACCTCCGCGCTATTCGCAATTCGGTGCCACGAAACTGTCGGCGACGGTCGGTGCGGAAGGCGGGACGTTCGATTTTCCGTTGACGACCAAGTGATTCGGTCGCCGCTCAAGCTAACGCCACATGGCCCGTACCTCGTCGCGGATGCTTCGGCCAACGGCCGCCGATGCCAATTCGCCGTCCGGTTCGTCGGAGGCGACCGTCGCGGCGTTCCGGCACTCGAAATAGCGCTCGAATGCCGCCGGCAAGAAGCGGGTCCGTTGCGCATAGCCGTATCGATCGCTGACGGGACCGCGGTAGGCGTGGTAGTAACGCTGCGGATGACAGACGTAGAGCCAGTCTTTGGCCCGCGTCAAAGCGACGTAAAGCAGCCGCCGCTCTTCGTCGATCTGCTCCGGCGAGCGCGTCGCCATGTCGGAGGGAATGTTGCCGTCGGAGGCGTGGATCACATAGACCGCGTCCCACTCCAGACCTTTCGCCGAATGGATGGTGCTCAGCACCAGATAGTCTTCGTCCAGCGTCGGGTCGCCGGCAAAGTCCTCCGCCGTGGTCGGCGGATCGAGCGCGATCTCGGCCAGCATCGAAGCCCGATCGGCAAACCGCCCGGCAAGCTGTTCGAGCTGCTCCAGATCGCGCAGCCGGGCGGAGGCGTGGTCGTACTTTTCTTCCACGATCGGCCCATAAAACCTGCCGGCGAGCTGAAGCTGCAGGGCCACTTCCGTGGGGGCCGTTTGCGCCAGCCGCAGCATCAGCTTGACGAAGCCGGTCCAACGTTCGGCCGCCGACGTGGGGGTCTTGATCTCTTGCCACACGCGAAAGTCGCCGCCGCGCGTGACGAGCAGGTCCATCAACTGCCGGGCCTTCTTGGGACCGACGCCGGCCAACAGCATCAGCACCCGCGCGCCGGCCACCACGTCGCGCGGGTTCTCGGCCAGACGCAGAAAGGCCAGCAGGTCTTTCACGTGCGCCGTTTCGACGAATTTCAGTCCGCCGTATTTGACGAACGGAATGTTCGAGCGGGCCAGCTCGGCCTCGAGCACCATGCTGTGGTGCGATGCCCGAAACAGCACGGCCTGACGGCGCAGATCAACGCCGGCTTCACGGTGCTCCAGGATCCGCCGCACCAGGAACTCGGCCTGCTCGTTTTCGTCGTCGCAGGTCACCAGCCAGGGGCGTTGCTCGGAGCTTCGCATCGACCAAAGCCGCTTCGCGTAGCGTTGCCGCGACTGCTCGATGACCCAGTTCGAGGCTTCCAGAATCGGCGGCACGCTGCGATAGTTTTGTTCCAGCTTGACGATCGTCGTGCCGGCGAACTGCTGGGGAAAATCGAGGATGTTTCGCACCGTCGCGGCGCGAAACGAATAGATCGACTGGGCGTCGTCGCCCACGACGGTTAGACCCTTGCCGTCGGGGCAAAGCAGCTTGAGAATCTCAGCCTGCAAGAGGTTCGTGTCTTGATATTCATCGACCAGCACGCACTCGAACCGCGAACGCACCTTGGGGCCCGCCGTATCGTCGGCCAGCAGCCCGCGCCAGAAGAGCAGCAGGTCGTCGTAGTCGAGCACGGCCGCGGCTTCCTTGCGGTCGATGTAAGCCTGAAACAACGGCTTCAGCTTCTCCGCATAATCCTGGCACCAAGGCCAGGCGTCGGCCAGCACGTCTTCCAACGGGCGACGCGAGTTGACGCAGTTGCTGTAGATGGCCAGGCACGTCCCCTTTTTCGGGAACCGCTTGTCGCTTTTGGTCAGGCCCATCTCGGTGCGGACCACGTCGAGCAGGTCTTCGGAGTCGCCTCGGTCGTGGATGGTGAAGCCCGGTTCCAGGCCGACCTGCTTGCCGTGTGCCCGCAGCAGCCGCGTGGCGATGGAGTGAAACGTGCCGCCCCACAGCCGTTTGCTGGCCGCGGGCAGCTTGCCGCGGAGCACGCCTTCGACGCGCCGCAGCATCTCGGCGGCGGCGCGACGGGTGAAGGTGAGCAGCATGATGCGGCCGGGATCGGTCCCTTGCTCGATCAAGTGGGCCACGCGATGCACGAGGGTGCGCGTTTTGCCGGTGCCCGCCCCGGCGACGATCAACAGCGGCCCGTCGCCCTGCGCGGCGGCCGCGGCCTGTTGGGGATTGAGTCCGTCGAGAATCGAGCGAGCGGTCGCCGCTTCGGTCATGGCGTTGGTCCTCCTGACCCTGTGGTCCGGTCAAAGAGCGGCATTGTAACAGTCGATGCCGAACAGGCACAGTTATACTTCGCGCGGCCGAGAATGAGACCTTTTTCCGCGAGCAAAAGCGGTGGCTGGGGCAGAAGCTGGCCGAGTTCGACTTGGGAATCATGAACACGCCCTACCGGCCAGCGATGCCCCGGTGGGTCGCGCTACCGGGGCATCGGCCGGCCGCAGTGCTTTTGGGCACCCCCAACCGCAACGTGGCCAGCCTCTGCCCCGGCCACCATCCGTTGTCGCCCCAATGTCTCATTTCTGACCGCATGCAGTATAAACACCCGCGCCGCGCGCGGCGGACGGTTTTGAAAACAGGCGACGCGCGCGGCGGACGGTTTTCGAATCCTCCGCCGCGCGCGGCGAAGGGTTCGTAAAACGTGGCTCAACCCCCCTCCGTTGGAAACGGCGCAACCTGTTGTGTAGACGCCACTTCCGTCGTTTTGTCCGGCGCGGCCGAGAGCGCCGAACGCGAAAAAAGCCTTTGACCGGCCTGCTCAAAGTGCAGGCGGGCGCGGCGGATGGCGTCCTGCGCGTGTCGCACCTGGTAGTTGGGCGGCGTCGGTGAAGCCAATTCTTCGCTGAGTTGAATCAAGACCCGCTGCATGCCGCGAAACATCCGCTCGAGCCCGGTCCGCTCGGCCGCGACTGCTTCTGCCGACGCCACGGGCGGCTCCGCCGTCGGCTGGCCGGCGGAGGCGTTGGGCGAGTCGGGCGCCGGAAGCTGCAGTGTGGGGCGTGCCCGTTTTTTGCGCCGCCGCTTTGTGACGCCCGCCGCATCGTCGCCGAGCAGCAACGATTCGAGCAGTTGCGTCGCCTTGCGGAGCGAGGTGAGCGCTTCGGGCGGCGCGATCGCTTGCAGCCGCGTCCAATGTTTGGCGATATGCATGTAGCGATAGGCCGTGCGCTCGGAAGCCTTGAATTTATTGAGCAAAAAGTCATCCCAGGCGTCGGTGTCGCACAGGTCGCGCGCCTTCAAGAGGAACTGGCCTGAGCGGGCCGCGTTCTCGACCAGCTTGGCCGCGCAATGCTTGGCACGTTCGTGCGCGCGCAGCGCCGCCTGGGCCAGCCGATCGAGCTTGGCGTTCAAGGCCATTTGTTGTTGAACCGTCACGTCTTTTCTCATGATGGGGTCCTTTCGTTCAGGGTTCGGGATTCAGGGTTCAGGGTTCGGGTTCAGGGTTCAGGGAGTGATCGAGGCAGAATTGCTCTCTGCATCGCTCTTTCACTCCTTCACTCCCTCTCTCCATCGCTCCCTTAGCTACGGCGGCTGCGGACGCGCCGCGGCATCAACGGCCGACACCTCTGCGCCGGGCGCGCTGGGGTGCAAGACGACGATCGTGATTTTGTCGTCCTCCGTCAGGCCCACGTCGGTCTCGTCGAAATCATCGTCCTCGGGATTTTGGATTTTGGATTTTCGATTTTGGATTGGCGTTTCCGCCTCTTCCCGATTGCCAATTTGCATTTCGCAATTTGTAACCAGTTGGCCATCTTCGGCGCGGCCCTCTTCCACCGGCTCATCGTTCGCGACGAACATCAGCGCCATGCGGCCGTCGTCGTCGCACGTTGCCTCGACGACGCGCCCCATTAAATGAGCACGCGGCGCGCTCTCCGGCGCGAGTTGGCCATCTTCGAACGGCGTCTCCGGAGGATGGCCTTCCCAGGCCGTCCCGTGATTTTGGATTGAGTCAGAGGTCTTGGGGCTTTGGTCTTGGGTCTTGGTTGATTCCACCTCTCCGGTCTGAACCCTCTCGAGCCCCCACAGCCACGGTCCATCATTCCCGCACTTCGCCGGCTTCAGCCCCAACTCGCCCAGCGCCCGGCGCAGCGTCCGGTCGCGGAAGCCGAACGCCGAAGCGTCGTCGAACAGCACCCGCGCTTCGACCGGCCCTTCGGCCAGACGCGCCAGCGCCCACTTGCCCGCCTGCTCGCGTTCCAGCCGGCGATCGCTCTTCCGCAGAAAGGCCGCCGTCACGTCGGCCGGCAGCACGTCGGGTGGACGCTGCCAGACGACGTTGTTGCGTTCGATGCGAAACGCCATCGGTCCGGGCAGCGGCCCAAAATGGTTCTTCAGCGGCACGGCCCACCGCAGGCCGTCGCGATACGGATCGCTGCCGACGAGCCAAGCCATGGCCGACGCCGGCAAGAACGTTTCCAGGTACTTGGCCGTCGCGCGGCCCGTTCGCTCCAGCCGCCAGACGACGACCATGGCCACGTGGCATTCGCCGGCGATGCACTTCAGGCTATCGAGGGCCAACAGCAGATCGGCCCGGTTGATTTTGCCCGAACCCGTGCGGACGAAGCGGGCCAGGTCGTCTACGATCACCAGCCGGCAATCGCCCGCTTCTTTGACGGCGGCCTTGAGTGCTTGCAGTCGGTCGGTGACGGGTCCGACCGAGTGAATCTGCGAGAAGCGGCTACCCGGCGGCAGGCGGCGCATCAGGCCGACGTTGGGCATGTTCGCCTGCGCGGCGGCCAGTCGCGGTTGCTGCACGTCGACGAAGCCGTCGTCGGAATTGACGACGATCACGGAGCCATTTTCGATTTTGGATTTTGGGTCTTGGCTGGCCGAGGCAGCGTCGCGTTCGCGGTCGGCGTAGGGCCAGGGGCGGACGAAGCTGACACGGGCGGCGAGGTCGGCCATCCAGAAGCTTTTGCCGCCGCCCGGCTCGCCGGCGACGAGCGTCAGGTGCCCGACGGGAATGGTGTCCGGCCACAGCCATTCGACCGTGGTATTGGGCACCTCGTCGGCCGGCATCAGGGCCACTTCGGCGATGCGTTCGGCTTCGCGATAGCCGTCGTGTTGCGGCCAGCGCTGGCAGGGATTTCGGTAGCGGTAGTTCATGGGTTCACCTTTTTCCAGGCGTTTTGGCGGGAGGAGTCGCATCGAGGGTTCGGGGTTCAGGGTTCAGGGTTCATCGCATCCGAGTCGCATCCGTGCGCGCAGCGGCGTCCGCGGCGCGCTGGGCGTCCATCATTTGCAGGATCCGAGCTAGAGAGCTTCGTCTATGCGTCGCTCGACGGCGTGACGCGACCGGCAGGCGCCTGCCTGACTGGGCGGTAAAGGGCCTGTCCGCGGACCGGCGTTGTAACGCAGGCGTCCCGCCTGCATTGTGGTGTAGGCGTCCCGCCTGCCTGCCGGTTCTCCGGATCGGTCCCAAAGCGTGGACTGCGGTATCCGCGGTCCACCAGCGATAAGTGTACTCATGGTCGGTTTAATGTCAAGCTTTTCACAACCACAAAATGTAGTGGTCGGTGTTACTGCGACCACAAGGGATTGTGGGAAGCCTGATCAACACGTTAATGGCCCAACTCGTCGGCGATCGCCGGGTCGGTGTGATCAATGCCGGCGCGAATCATAACGGCCATATTTGGGACAATCGAGACCAAGTTGGAAAACCGATCTGGGGAGAACGGTTCGGCGTTAGCTTGATTCGACTCCGGCAGATAGAAGAGCTGCGGAAAGTGTCGGCGTACCTAAATTGGGAGCGGAGGAATCGCCGCTTGTGGGAGCACCTTATTGATTGGGCGTTCGCGGAGCGGGAGATTCCGGCCCTAGGTGGCTAGCCGGCGGTTGCGGATTAGCCCTTGGGTGCTAATGTCGCCAGCACCGCCTCCCCGACCCGAGATGGCGAATAAACGCGTGAGCCAATGTTGACACTGAAGCGGATCCACCACGTGGTTTATTCAATCGACTTGATGCGGATGTTGCGAAATTCAACCGCCGTGCTCTGGTTCCGCAAGCAAATCTTGCCCGCGACGACCTTCGCCCCGGTTCCCTCGTTCACGACCTCGTCATTGACCTTCACCGTGATCCGATCGTCGTCGCATTCGATCTCCAGCTTATTCCACTCGCCGGTCGGCTTCTGAACGAACCTGAACGGCACGAGCTTGGCAATGGGTTGACCGGGTTTGCACTCTTCGGTCTTGGTCTTTAGCGGGCTCTCATAACAAACATACGTCCCCGTCCCTTGCTCGAGTACTTTTGCGTGCAGCTCGATTTCAATGCCGCGAGGATTATGGCCGCGGCCATCCAGGCTGCCGGCGCGAACCACGACGCCGCTGCCGTTGCCGCCTTGCTGGCCACCGGGCGGAAAGCGATATTCGAGCGACAGCAGAAAGTTCTTGTAGCGCTTTTCGCTCTCCAGCCAATTCGAGCCGTTGCCACCGGGGCTGATCAGCACTTTTCGCTCGCGATCAACAAACCATTGGTTGTCGATGCCGATCTCTCTGGGTTTCTTAAGCGACCAGCCCGTTAGGTCTTTGCCGTTGAAAAGTTCGCTGGCGTTTCCGTCTGCGTCAGCGGCGCTCACATCGTTTTCAGCCCCGCCGCGCACAAGTTCGCGGAGATAGATATTCTTGAAGTAAAGCCGGCTGCCGTGCTTTTGCAACTCAATGGGGCCGGTTGAGTAAGCCGGTTTCTTTGGCTCCCAGAAGTTTTCCAGCACCACGTTGTCGACGACAACGACGTCATTCAGTGTGACGTTCACGCGCTCGCCGACCATCGTGATTTTGAACGTGTTCCATTCCCCGACCGGCTTGTCGGCGACGACCTGCGGCCGGCTCGGATGGTTCTGGTTGTTGAACAGCCCGCCGGAGCCGACGCCTTTGGCCGCATTGTTGGCCGTGTCCCAGATTTGGACCTGCGGCATGCCATGCAGGTAAATGCCGCTGTCGCCGCGCGGCTCGATCTTCCAGTCCACCCACAATTCAAAATCGCCGTAATCCTTGACGGTGGCGAGACTGCTGCCTTGCCCGTCGAAAACGAGCACACCGTCGCGCACGCTCCAGTGTTTGCGCATCTCGATGTCTGCTTCTCGTTGCGCTTTGGCCAGTTGGCCAGGCGACGCCTTCGCGCGCTTCGCGGCATTATCGAGCGGCGGGGCGAGCACGCCCTTCCAACCAGTCAGGTCTTTGCCGTTGAAGAGAGCCACAAAGCCGTCGGGCGGAACATTGTCTGCGGCAGGGGAATCGGGCCACGCTTCAAGCTTCGTTACCTGTTTCGCCTTGGTGTCATAGGTGACCTCCACCTTTTGCCCGGCCTCGAAGCGATGCAGGCCCGAGACTTGGCCATCGAAGAGAATCTTGGTGGCGCCGCCGAGTTTGAACTTGGCGGTCTTTTCGCCTGTCGCGGTTTTTCGGCGAACGGTAATTGTGTCCGAGGACCGATCGACCGCGTCAATGACGCCCGTGGCCGTCACCGTTTCCGCGGAGAGCGACTTGCTGAAGGAAAAAAGCAGCGATGCTGCGACGGCGATTCGGACGATTTTCGGCATTTAACGTGGCGTGACGGTAATGTTCCTAAACTTTGCTCCGGTGACTCCGTGCGACTGCAGGGCGATCGGCCCTCGGTTCGGCTCATCTTTGAACGGGGCACCCTGGGTGACACCTTTGAGCTTCGCCTCTCGGATTACGGTCACCTCGTTCATACGGACCGTCACGGTCTTGCCCTCGATCCGCACGTCGAGCGTGTTCCACTGGTTCGGTCCTTTGTAGACGTCGCGCGAAGGAGCGGTTTGCCCGTAGATCGCCCCACAGCGCTGCACGGGCTTGGGTGGACGGCCCTGCACCCTGGCGGCCGAGTCGATGAGCTGAATCTCGTACCGGCCGCGCAAATAAATGCCGGAGTTGCACTCGGGCGGCAGCGAAAACTCCAGGTGCAGGTCGAAATCGCCAAACTCTTCTTTCGTCGCCAACCACGGCCCCTGAGCATAGTTGACCAGCACACCGTCTTCGACCAGCCACTTTGGCGTATCGTTCGATCCGTATGCCCGCCAGCCATCGAGCGAATCGCCCACGAGCGAGCGTGCAGCGGCGGCGGCACTCACGCCGACATTAATGGGCGTAAGCCGAACGTTACGGTATTCGATCGCCGACGATTGACTGCGCAGGCAGATCGCGCCTTGCTTTGCACGAGCGCCGCTACCCTCGTTGACCTGTTTGCCATTGACGCTCACGGTGATACGGTCGCTTTGGCAACGGATCGTGATACTGTTCCATTCACCGTGTTGATTCAGCTCCGGCTCACGCATTACATCGAGCAGTTGTGTACCTTCGCCGACTGCTCGCTTCTTGCCGTTTGCCAGCGGTGTTCCATAGCAAATAAAAGCTCCAGTGTGTTCTTCGGAAAGGTCGACCTCGATTCCGCGCGGGTCGATGCCCCAGGAATGGATGCCCGAGGCACGAATGACGACACCGCCGCCGTTTGGGTCGCGCTGCGCGCCGGGCACGAACCGCCACTCCAGCGAGAGAACGAAATCGTCATATTTCCCGGCGCTTTCCAACCAGGTATGTCCTTTTCCGGTGGCAAAGAGCACATGGCGCTGGGCGTCTGCGCCCCAGCACTCGTCAAAGCGAAGGTCCGCATTGATTCGCTTCAGCTTCGGCGCCGTCACAAAACTCCATCCCTCCAGGTCGTCGCCGTTGAAGAGCGGCACACCGCCGGCGGCAGCCGCACTGTCTCGCCCTTGCGCGGCGCGCCGGACGATTCGGATTCTTGTAATCGCCTTCGATTCCGTGTCGTAGGCGAGCTCGACATGATCTCCCTTCGCCAGAGATCCAAGCTCGGTGGGCTGCGCCGTCTCGTCGACAATTCGGGCCGCCGTCCCGACAGTCAGCGTGGCCGTCTTTTCGCCGTTCACCGTTTTGCGGCGCACCGTCACCGTTCCCCGCGCGGCGTCGACCGCTTCAACGGTGCCGGTCGCGGAAACAGTCTCGGCAATCGCCGATGGACCCGAAGAAAAAATCGCAACGGTGGCAATCAGGCAGACCCATCGCTTAGTGGCATACATCATTTGGTCACTCTTAATGTCGGCCGATTCATCAGAAATTGAAAAACGGCCTCGGTCGAAGGATCGTTTGCCAGCCCGAGATTAGCGTCGATACGACGATGGTCGGTAGCTTTGGCTCCGAAGACTTGCACAAACGCGCCGGCGTTGGTCAACGCCGAGGCGAGACGCCCCGCTTGGGCCGTTGTATCGACGTTGTCGGCCACGTGCAGCAGCAGAAAGGGCGGGATTCCCTTGTCGCGGGCGACATGGTTGACGGCCGAGAAATCGCGGTGCTTCGCTGGATTGCCGCCGAACTTTTGGTCGTGGCCAAAGATCGGTTCGGGTTGGCCGAGCGCCCTGCGACGCCTGGCGGCAGTCTCGATGATGAGCGGTACGTCGTAGGTATCGCCGTCGACCGGCACGCAACCTTTGATGATGGCCAGGGAAAGCCCTTCGGCTTTGAGGTAACGTTCATCGGTGCAGACCAGCGCCGCAAGCTGGGCGCCGGCAGAATGGCCCATCACGAAGAGGCGCTCGGGGGCGCCGCCATACTGCGCAACGTGGTCATGCACCCAGCGGATCGACTTGGCAACGTCGCCGACGATTGCGGCCATCTCGACTGCCGGCATAAGCCGATAGTTCATGGAAACGAAGATGAACCGCTTTTCGTTGAAGGCCCCCGGTTTGCCGTTCACCTCCGATTTGTCACCCGTTTGCCAACCGCCGCCGTGTATCCAGAGAATCACGGGCAATTTGTCCGCGTTTGGCGGAGCGTAGATATCGAGCGTCTGGAGCTGGTCGGAAGGTTCCGCGTAGGGCAGATCGCGGTTGAACTGCGGAACTGCTTGTCCAGCAGTGGAAGGGCTGCCGGCGTTCCACGACCATGCTTCCAGCTTGGTGACCTGCTTCGCCTTCGTGTCGTAAACGATGGAGACTTTCTGGCCCACCGCGAATTGGTGTAGTCCGGATACGGCGCCATCGAAAAGAACCTTCGTAGCACGCGTGATTTTGAACTGCGCCGATTTTTCGCCCGTGGCAGTCTTGCGGCGAACGGTGATGGTGCCCGCCGTGGCATCGACGGATTCCATGATGCCGGTGGCCGATACAGTTTCGGCGCGGAGCGGGGCTGCAAAGGAAAGCAGCACGAGGGTGCCGGATAGAATCCGTATCGTGTCAGACATGGCCGTTCTCCGTTTTTCAGTGCGGCGGCGCGAAATTCTTGCCGACCGTTCGTTTCAAGCGAATGTTCTTGAACTGGACCGTCATCGGCGGACCAGCGTGAAGCTGCAAGGCGACCACGCCGCTCATCTTCCGCCGCTGGCGATCGTTGTCGGTCACGTCGATCATCTGTTTGCCATTGATGAAGTGCTGCAAACGGTTGCCTTGGGCGACGATCGTGCAGTCGTTCCAGCCTTCTTTCTTGATCGCCCTTTGTAGCTCGGCCGAGTCGCCGACAGCCCCGGTCACTTGCGGCTGATGGTTATCTCCAACGGTTGTATTTTGTCCTCGCTGGGCCAGAATTCCGCGGCCCCCCTCCTCGAACAGAACGCCCGAATACTTGTCGCCGACTTCAATATCGCACTGGTAACCCGTAACGACGTGATCACCTAGATCGCTACTGCGATATTGGACGCCCGAATTCCCGGCCAGAATGCGATAGGAGAGCCGTAGCTCGAAATCGCCGACGTTGCCCTGCCGCCAGATGATGAAGGTATTTCGGTTGGCTAGGTTTCCGGGTGTCGTCTGACCCGTGATGGCACCGTTCTTGACCGTCCAGAACTTCGGATCGCCGTCCCAGCCGTCGAGGTCATTGCCGTTGAAGATCGGCTCGAAGTCGGCCTCGTCGTCGGCCACGGACGAATCGCCGGACGGCTTCGCAGGCGAGACGGTGATGGAGATCACTTGCTTCGCGGCGGTATCGTAGTTAACTGTGATCGTCTGGCCGGCCTTCAACCAGGATAAGTCGTTGCGGCGGCCGTCGACGAGCACCTCCACTTGGGGAGCGACTGTGAGCGTGGCGGTTTTCTCGCCTTTGGCGGTCTTTCGGCGGACCGTTATTGTGCGCGCCTTGGCATCGACTCCTTCGATGATGCCGGTAGCGGTGGCCGTCTCGGCGAAGAGCGGAGCACCCAGGAAAAGGACGATGCAAGCGATGGCGATTAGTCGAATTCGCATAATCATGGTTCGTTCATCCATTGCCGAGCGTCGTTCGCCGGGGAGTAACGCCCTTTCAGGGCTACGGCGGTTTTGGTTGTCCGATTACCCAGGGTTCCGCTGCGCTGCACCCTGGGCTATCGAATGACGCACCTTCGGTGCTCCACGATCCGTGGCCAACCGCGTTATCCGTGGTTGGATCATTCGTCATTCACCAAAAAAAATCGTCGGTCGCTGATTTGCCGTCGCCGTCAGGAGCGAAAAAGTCGTCGATGGCGGCGTCGGCGGCGGTCGAACCCATCGCAGCCGGAGGCGCTTGGTCCCCATCGGCAAAAAAATCCGCGGGGTCGTCGCTGGAAATTTTCGGCGGCGGCGAGGACTTCGCATCGCCCGCAAAGAAATCGTCCATTGATGTGCCAGATGCCTCGCTGACGCTTTTCGCGCGGGCTGAACCATCGTTGTCCGCCGCCTCGCGCGCTTCGAAAATCGCGCGGGCCTTTTCGGCGTCGTCCTTGACCAGTTTATTTGCCGATGCCGCTTTTTCTGGCGTTATTTCTAATCGAGTCGACGAGTGGTCGCGGGTCTTGTAGAAGACAAAACCGGCGACGGCGATGCCGGCAATGCCAGCGGCGAAGAGCAAAGTCCTGTGCGCGTCGGACGGCGTCGGCACGACGTCGGGCAACACGATCTTGGGCCGGCGACGCTTGGCCGGCGGCGCGACTTCGATCGGCGCAGGATCGACTGCCTTTGGGATGATGACCGGCCACTTCGCTTGCGGCGCCACCAGCGGCGAACGCTGCTTCGACATGAGCTCCGTGTCGTAGGCGTATTTGCGTTCGGCGTTGAGCAGGCACAGCTTGGCCACGGCCAATTCGTTCAGCAGCCGCTGCGATTGGGCGGAATGCACGCTCGACTGAAACGTGCGGACGTGGGCCATCCGCTGATCGGCCGCCGACTCGATCACATCGGGATCCGATTCGAAGTTCGTCAGCCCGAGCAGGCGATAGTGGTTCGGCGGCTGTTCCCACGCCGGAATGCCGAGCCACTTGTGATAGGAATCGAAGCCGGTTTCTCGCGAGTGTTGCGGCACAGCTCAAGCCTCGTGCATCTACTGACGCTTCCCAAAACCACCAAGGCGGAAGGACGCGAACCGCCGGCCATCGTACCCGCCCCTACGGGCTAAAGCAAGCGGCCCCGGCGGCGATTTGTTTGAAAGGCGTTAGGCGATGGGCGATTGGAAACCGCTTATCGCTTTTGGTCACAGCACGCCGTCCATCGCCGCAGCATCTCGGCGGCGGCGCGACGGGTGAAGGTGAGCAGGATGATGCGGCTGGGATCGGTCCCTTGCTCGATCAAGTGGGCCACGCGATGCACGAGGGTGCGTGTCTTGCCGGTGCCCGCCCCGGCGACGATCAACAGCGGCCCATCGCCCTGCGCGGCGGCCGCGGGCTATTGGGGATCGAGTCCGTCGAGAATCGAGCAAGCGGTCGTGCCGTCGGCCATGGAGTTGGTCCTCCTGACCCAGTGGTCAAGTCAAAGAGCGGCATTGTAGCAGGCGGAGCGGCAAAAGCACACGCTACCGCCGCACTTCATACGGATTTCAGCATTTGTGCGCTGCCTCGCCCCTTGGCTTGCGCGGTCAAGAACGGGATCGCGCGCATCGCCGCCGTCCGTAACAGCTCGGCACCCGAGCTACGAGACTCATCAACAAATGCCACAAGCTCCGCCGTTGGCCCAACACCGAAATCGTAATCGTCACCGCTTCCGCCGAAGAAGACCGGGAGGACAGCGACGAATTCGGCTTGTAATACCACGGGCATCGTCCGCATAAAGGCGACGATCCTGCCTGGATTGTACCGCGACCCAATAACCGCGTATGCGCCAAGCACGTAGTCTAATCCAAGGAATTCATCAGAGACGTGTGAAGCGGACGGCGGTGCCACGAGACCGCGTAAAACCAGCTCAATACGTTCCAGCGCCGATGAGTCACACCGTAGCAGTTCCATTCCTGCGAGGTTTGAGACGAAGCAGGAGTCACCAGGCGTCGGCCGCCGATAGTACAACGTATCGACAATTAAGCGATCAGTCGCTTGTTCATTCATTTGTATTATCTCTTCGCAAAAGGGTCGAATGCTTTGAATCCATTCTGCGTCATAAGCCCTTCGATTTCATTTTCCATTGCGCGTTCTTGGGCACCTGCAATCGGTTTCCCAAGCAATTGCTGCTTTGAAAGCTGCTTGAAATGGAGTAGCTCCTCCACTTCGACGCCGTCGGCGAGCTGGGGAAATCGGTTTCGTATATCGTTGTTGAGCAGTATCTCACCCGTCACCGTGTCGATCATCCCGTTTCGATTTCCAGGAACATTGTCTACCCATCGGATGCTCGGTCGTTTCGCGGTCTTGTTGTAAAACTCCAAAAGGGATTGCTTAAATGCGGACGCCTTGACTGGGTCCACCACCATATACTCGAAATTGCCAAACACTGTCGCTGAAGAAAACAGCCGTTGTCAAACTGCACGGAGATCATTCTGCCTTGACGATGACCGTTGCAGGTTATTGACGTAATCATAGGCGCCTGATAGACTTGTGTCAATGTTTCGTGTTTGAGATCCGACGCACCTACCCTAACGCACACTTATGTCCACCCTGCGCTCCGCCCTCCTTTTTCTGCTAAGTCTTTGCTGCGACCCCGTGACCGCCGCGGCGCCGCTGCGCGTGGCGGCGTTCAAGGTCGATGTTACGCCGCCGCTGGGCACGCCGCTGTGCGACGCCCTTTGCCCGCCCGCCAGCGAGATCGTCGATCCGCTCTCGGCGCGGGGAATTGTTTTGGTGGCCGACGACCAGCCCATCGTGCTCTGCGCCGTCGATTGGGTCGGCATCGGCAACGGCGGCTATGACGCCTGGCGCAGCGCGATCGCCAAAGCGGCCGGCACGGACCCCAGCCGCGTGGCCGTTCACTGCTTGCATCAGCACGATGCGCCCGGTTGCGATTTCGAGGCCGAAGAGCTGCTCGCCCAACAGGGACTCTCCGGCGCCTGCTTCCACGTGGCGTTCGCGCACCAGGCCATCGACCGCGTGGCCACCGCGGTGCGCGAAGCGCGCGACCGGCTTCAGCTCGTCACGCACGTCGGCGTCGGCGTCGGCCGCGTGGAAGGCGTGGCCTCGAATCGCCGGGTGATGGGACCCGACGGCAAAGTGAAGTTCGTCCGCTATAGCTCGTGCAAGGATGAAAAAATCCGCGCCGAGCCGGAAGGCGTGATCGACCCCGATTGCCGGCTGATCAGCTTCTGGGACGGCGATCGGGCGATCGCCTCGGTGACCTATTATACCACGCACCCGCAAAGCTATTACGGCGCCGGCGGCGTGAGCGCCGATTTTGTCGGCATGGCCCGCTCGCTGCGCGAGAAGGCTTTGCCCGACGCGATGCACGTGCATTTCAACGGGGCCAGCGGCAACGTGACGGCGGGCAAGTACAACGACGGCTCCCGCGAAATGCGGCCGGTGCTGGCCGAGCGACTCGCGGCGGGCATGCAGAAAGCCTGGGAGAACACCAAAAAGTTCCCCATTGCGGCCACGGACATCGGCTGGCGGACGGTCGCCGTCGCCCTGCCGCCGCGCGACACGCTCGACGAGGGGGAGCTTAAAGCGGTGCTGACCGACTCCAAGGCCGTCGTGCGCGACCGCGTGCGTGCGGCCCGCGACCTGGCGTGGCTGCGGCGCTGCCGTGCCGGGCACAAGATCGAGTTGAGCTGCTTGAAACTCGGCCCCACCTACGTAGTACACATGCCGGGCGAGTTGTTCGTCGAGTATCAGCTTGCCGCCGAGAAGCTGAAGCCCGACACCATTGTCTGTATGGCGGCCTATGGCGATTACGGCCCCGGCTACATCGGCACCTCGATCGCCTACGGCCAAGGCGGCTACGAGACGTCTCGCGTATCGCGAGTTGCTCCCGAGGTCGAAGCCGTGTTGCTCGGCGGGCTGGCGGAGCTGCTCCAGTAAATCGGTTCAAGGCGCGTTTTTCGGCAGTCTTTTCCATCCTCACGGCCGACGTGCGAAACGGCGCGCAGCGTGCGGCTTGTGCCTTGCCCATTGCGGCGGACGGCCCGAAAACCGCACGAATTCGTCGAGATCCGGCTTGGCCCCGCACTTGCGTATCCCAAAGGTGTGCGTTGCGCGGGAGCGAGATTCTGATTAACAAGGAGAGAACCATGCGAGCGATTGTGGCCGTTCCGTTGATGATCGTCACCGTGGCCGTGCTGAGTGCCGGCGCGCGTGAGAGCGCGGCCAGGCGAGAGGGCCAAAGCCCGCGCCGGGCCGCCGCCAATGCAACGGCGGCGGATAAGGATAACGGCGCCGATGCCGCCGCCGAGGTCGATACCTTCATGCGGCTCAAGCTGGAACATTCGCAGAAACTGCTCGAAGGCGTGGCGCTGGCCGATTTCGGGCTGATCAAGAAGCACGCTCAAAAGCTGGGAGCGCTCAGCCAGGACGAGAATTGGCGGGTGCCGCAGACGCGCGAGTATCGCGACTACGGCACCGACTTCCAACAGATCACCGGGCGGCTATCGAAGGCGGCTGACGAGCGGAACCTGGACGGGGCCGCCTTGGCTTACGTGCAACTCACGCTCAATTGCGTCGATTGCCACAAGCACGTCCGCGATGAAGCGAAATGACCCCAGCCATGACGCTGAATGCTTTTATTCTTCACAAGTGTTTTAGATCGCGACGATCTTTCGCTTGGCTTGCCGGCGAGACGTCGGAACACCCGATCAACTGACAGAATCTGCCAGTTAGCCAATGGTGGGGGTTACCTCATGACCTGACCCGGATAGCGAGCAGCCAAGCCAATTGGAAGGCTGCCACGGTTTGCACCATTCGCTCGCTTCGAGTTGCATGCGCTAGTGCGGCTCAGTCATGTTCCAGGGATCGAGCGCCTTTTCGAGCTGGTCCGGCGACAAGATGCTCTGCTCCTGGCATAGCTCGCGGATTGTTTTGCCGGTCTTGAACGCCTCCTTGGCCAGCGCGGCGGACTTCTCGTAACCGATCAAGGGGTTGAGGCTCGTCACCATCGAGAGGCTCTTTTCGACCGACGCCTCGCACGCCTCCTTGTTGGCCTCCATCTCCACGGCGCAAAAATCGACGAAGGCGTTCGTCGCGCCGCTCAAAAGCGAAATGCTCTCCAGCGTTAAGTGGCCCATCACGGGCATCATGATGTTGAGCTGAAACTGCCCGCCGCCGGCGCCGCTGATCGCCACCGCCTGATCGTTGCCCATCACGCGGGCCGCCACCTGCATCATGCTCTCGCACATCACGGGATTGACCTTGCCGGGCATGATCGAGCTGCCCGGCTGGCGGTCGGGAAGCTTCACTTCGTAAAACCCGCAACGCGGCCCCGAACCGAGCCAGCGGATGTTGTTGGCCACGTTGAATAAGGTCACGGCGACTGCCCGCAACTGACCGTGGCATTCGACCAAGCCGTCGCGTTGGGCGCTGGCCTCGAAGTGGTTCGCCGCCTCGATGAAGTCGATCTGCGTCTCCTTGGCCAGCACGGCGGCCACGCGGCGGCCGAACTCCGGGTGGGTGTTGATGCCCGTTCCCACCGCGGTGCCGCCCACCGGCAGTTCAAGCACGGCCTGCTCGGCCCGCTTGGCCCGTTCGATCGACAGCTCGATCTGCCGGGCAAAGCCGCCGACCTCCTGGCCCAGCCGCAACGGCGTGGCGTCGGCCAGATGCGTGCGGCCGATCTTGATGATCTTGTCCCACTGGCGGGCCTTGTCGGCCAGCGTCGCGTGCAACCGCTGTAGGGCCGGAAGCAGCCGCTCGCGGATGCCGATCGCCACCGCCACGTGGATCGACGTGGGAAACGTGTCGTTCGTGCTTTGCCCCATGTTGACGTGATCGTTGGGGTGTACCGGCTTGGTCGTCTGCGTGCGGTCGCCGCCGAGCAGCTCGATGGCCCGATTGCTGATGACCTCGTTGGCGTTCATGTTGCTCGACGTGCCGGAACCGGTTTGATAAACGTCGATGGGAAACTGATCGTCGAACTTGCCGGCGGCCACTTCGCGGCACGCGTCGAGCATGGCCTGCGTCTGCTGGTCGTCGAGCCGGTTCTTTCCGGTTCGCGTGAGCTTGCCCAGATCGCGGTTCGCCACGCCGCAGGCAAACTTCACCAGGCCCATGGCGTGGACCAGTTCTTTGGGCAACGGCTGGCCGGAGATGGGAAAGTTTTCCACGGCACGCTGGGTCTGTGCGCCGTAGTAGGCCTGGGCGGGCACGCGCACGTCGCCCATCGAGTCGTGTTCGGTTCGGTAGTCAAGGGACATAGTTGTGTTCCTCGGTTGATTCATGGCAAGGGCTCGTGCAAGATTTCCGTTATGGTAGCAAGTCGAATCGTAACGAATCAGGCCCAGCGTGCATAATCCTCGCATGTGGAATGCGGCCACGCCGCTGAGGAATAAATGAACATCATTTGGGACCTACCGGACGACCCCAAAGGAAACGTGCAGCACCTCGCCGAGCACGGAGTGACCGAGGAAGAGGCCGAGGAGGTTCTGTTGAACCGTCGAAATCCGCAGACGATAAGCCGCACAAGCGGCAATCGACTGACTTTCGGCTATACTTCACTTCGACTGGACGCCATTTGGCGGTATTATGGGAGAAGGTACTCGACGATCCGCTGACCATTTATCCGCTCACGGCCTACGATGCCCCTGAGCCTACGTGATTATGATGCAATCCAGCCACCGATATGTGAAGATTGATCGCTCGCCCGAAGAACAGGCACGCATTGACGCCGCGAGTTCCGAAAGCGTTCGCCTTGCTTAGCGTTTCTCGGCCCCGTCCGCCACGCGTTTCGGTTGTCCACCCGTGAGCCAAAACTCCAGGAACGTCAGCTCAATGGCGAGCGCCTCCGGCGTGGGGACGTGAGTCGGTCGGGCCGTCATGGCCACGCGGTGCTCGTAGCCCAGGACCTGATTCACCGCGATCAGGTGATTGAGCGCCGGCCAGTTTCGCGGCGGATCTTCCGTGCCGCCCGAAACCAACAGGGGCCGCGGCGCCATCAGCGCGTGCAGATCGACGAGGTCGTCGCCGGCCTCGATCAGCTCCTTGTAGAGGCCGGTGCGCGGATTGTCCGGAGAAGGGATGCCGGGCGTGCGCCGCACCTGCGGATCGTAGCCGAGATACCACGGCTCCCAATAGTTGACGCTGGCGTTCTGCTCGTTGAAGACGATGCCCGGATCCGACCAGACGGCGCAGGCGAACTTGTCGTATAGGCACGAGGCGAACATCGTCCACTTGCCGCCATACGATAACCCGATGATGCCGATCCGCTGGGCATCGACCTTGGGCCTTTGTGCCAGCACCGTGTGGCAATTTGCGGCGACGTAGGCCAAGAACGTCAACGGTTGAATTCCCTCGCCTTCGGCGGCCTCGACCAGCAGCTTCCGTGTTTCGCCGCCAAGCTCGTTGGGCGTGCCCGGCGTGCCGATCGAGAGCGTCACGAAGCCGCGTTTCACGAGTTGCAGTCCATAGTCGTGGCTCCCGTGGCCTTTCGCTCCGCGACCGATGCTGGTCAACGGCTCGTAGAAGGGAACCAGCACAGCGGGAAACGGCCCGTCGCCGGGCGGCACAAGGAGATAACCGTCGACCACCGTTCCGGAAGGCGAAACCTGGATGCGGATGTGTTCTTCCACGAAACCGTCACGCTGGACGGTTTCGATCGGCGTCACCTCGGGCCGCTCTGGCAACGGCGGCCAGGCTCCCAAGCGGCGCTGCCAGCGGTGCAGTATTTCCTGGCGGCGACACGGCCAGTCGTCGGCGGATTGCACGCGGCTGCCGTCGAAGAAGTTCAACGGCGAACGATACGGGCCGAACTTTCCGGCGAACTCCGCGGGCGGCACCGTGAAGGGCTCGATTCGCCGCCAGGTTTCTGTGAGTGGCTGCGGCTCCTCTGCCTGGAGAGGTACCTCGAAGCATATCAATAGTGCCGCCGTGAACACGATCAAGCGACGCACCAGGGAACGGCGATGGCTCATCATCATCTTCATCATTGTGTGTAAGGTGGGGCCAGCGAGCTTGCGAGCGCCGGCCCACCACGTAGCCCGCTCACTCCGTGAGCGGATGGGCTTTGCAGTGGCTGCGCTCCTCCCCACTGAAGACGCCTTGGCCCTGGATTGCCGTTCCGCTTGCGGAGCAAGCGGGCGATTGCCAGTCACGGCCGGATTCCGCTATCGTATCAACATGATGAGCAAAAGCGAGATTCCTTCCAGCGGCCAGCAGACGATTTGTATCCGCGATGCCGCACCTGCCGATGCTGCGATCATCGCCGACTTCAATTGCCGCCTGGCCTGGGAATCGGAAGGCAAGCGGCTCGAGCCGGGCGTGGTCGACCGTGGAGTCCGGCTGGCGCTGCAAAGGCCGGAGCTGTGCCGCTACTTTTTAGCTGAAATCGAGCGCCGTGTCGTCGGGCAGACCATGCTCACGTACGAGTGGAGCGATTGGCGGGCCGGCCTGTTCTGGTGGATTCAAAGCGTGTACGTCGTGCCCGACGCCCGGCAGCGCGGCGTATTTCGGGCGTTGTTCCAGCACATCCAAGAGCTGGCGAAAGCCACTCCTGAAGTTTGCGGCCTGCGCCTCTATGTGGAAGAACACAACGCGGCCGCACTGGCAACCTATCGCCGGCTGGGCATGGCGCCCAGCGGGCACCTGCTCTACGAACTCGACTGGTCGGCCGCACCCTTTCGCTGACGCACCAATTTGCGAAACGCACGCATGATTTGGCCATCATCGCTTCCCCACTTGTCGCGAAGAATCTCGGCGGCGGCTGCGACCGGAAAACCGTTCAGCGCTTCGCTGGCGTCGCGGCGCTGGTAGCGGCTGCGGCGGCCAAGGCGATAGACTTCGATACCGTCATTCCACCAACGCCAGACTTCTGGAACGCCCAACGACGCATAGATCGGCAAGCGGCCGCGCGATCCGCTTTTCACATCGACCTCGATCGCCAGATCGGGCGGCGGATCGCAGGCCAGGTCGATCTCTTCGCGATCGAGCACCTGCTCGACGCGCTCCAAGTAATAGCAGTTGTCGGGTTCCAGGCCGCGCTCTTCGTCCTGGCGATGAAACGTCATCGAACGGCAAGCCTGCACCCGAATGGAGAACGCGTCCGTCCACTCATCGATGAATCGGCCCAGCAAATAGCCAACACGTTCATGCCGCTTCGAGGGAGACATGATTTCCAGGATTCCTCGATCGTAGGTCATTCGCACGTTTCGGTTGTCATCGTTGTCGCGCAAAGTAAGGTACGTCTGCCAGTCGATATTGCTCAACCGGACTCGGGCCTCACGCAAAAGTGGTTCAACGGTCGCCATGCCGGCTTATTTCTTGTTCCTGAACAGCGAATTACGAAACGCCCGGACCAGCGCGTGATCGCCGAGCGAACGCCTGCGGGCCAACGTGCGCTCGGCCTCGGTGAAGGGAAAGCCGGGCAATGCCAGACTTCCCTCGCGCCGGCGATAGCGGCCGCGGCGGTCCAGGCGATAAACCTCGATGCCGCCGTCTTTCCAGCGCCAGACTTCCGGCACTCCAACGGCCGCATAGATTTCCATCCGCCCGACCGAGCTCGATGCAACGTCGATTTCGACGGCCAAATCGGGCGGCGGATCGCGCTCCAGGTCGAGCTCGTCGCGGCCGCGCACCGCTGGCTCATGCTCGATGTAGAAGCAATTGTCGGGTTCCAGGCCGCGTTCCTGCTCCAGGCGGCGAAGCGTCATGCACCGACAATTCTGCACCTCGATGCCGGCCTGCTCGGTCCAGGCTTCGATCAGCCTGCCAAGCAGGTTGCCCAGACGCTCGTGCAATTTCGACGGACACATAAGCTGCAACCATCCCCTGTCGTACGTCATGCGCACGTTGCGGTTTTCGAGTTCGTCGCGCAGCGCCTCGTACATTTTCCATGGAACGTTGTGAAGACAGACCAAGGCTTCGGCGCTCGGTTGTGCGGCAATCGACATCGCATTCTCACAGCTTGAACCAGTGCGGTTTGCCCTATTGTATCATGCCTTCGGCAACGAACGAACCGCACTGCCGCGGCTTACGAACGCGCTGCCGCGCTCGCAGAATCGCCATTCCAGTTCTGTGGCCTGGGTGATGCCGATGCGCGGACCCGCTAGAATGGACGGGGTGAAGTCGGCCGCCATCAGCCTGATCTCGCGTCCCAGCGGCCGCGCGTTCCAGCTTGTGTCGATGCCCAACGACTGGCACAGCCTGCCGGGACCGTTGAGCAACTTCTTGACGTCACTTGTTCCGCGTCGCTTGGCCATCTGGTCGATGCCCGCCAGCGGTTCGGCCGCGCGGACCAGCACGGCCCCCACTCCCTCGCGCTCGGTGGTGAAATTCAGGCAGAAGTGGACGCCGTAGATCTTGTAGACATAAATGTGGGCGAAGGTGTCGCGCATGATCGTGGCCTTGTGACGCCGCGTGACCGAGTGCGAAGCCGCGTCCGTCGTGTAGGCCTCGGTCTCGACGATCCGGCAGCGGCAGCGGCCCACGATCATGGTCGCCCCGATCAGGTCGCGGGCCACCGTGACGGTGTCGCGGGCAAAAAAGTCAGGCTCGAGTGGCGGCATTGTGCAAGAAGCGGAGAAATCAAACCCGATCAATCCTCGGAAGTCGAATTGCCGGCAACAATTCGACGTGAGCGCGTTCAACCAGAATTTCATCTTGCTCAATATACGCGGCGGTTTTGAGCAGGGACTTCAAGTATCCGAAGAAGAGATCGGCCGGGTTGCCGACGCCCTCGGTTTCGACCCGCGCATAGACTTGAATCCAGATATTTCGATCGACAACCGGAGCACCATGCTGATCGGGGAGCCGTGTAGCGATACGCCGGACCGTGAAGCAGTTCTTGTTCCAAGCTCGGAAGCCGCAGCGATTCCGGCGGGATACTATTGAGAATGGCTAGATCGAGAACGCGCCTTCTTTTTGCCATTCGCCGGACTCTTCTCCTCATTTTCTGACACAATCCCCGCTTTCTCGAGGACGGCCTGTTGGTATGGGCTAACGACCAACACCCCGACTCCCCATGTTTCAAACGTGCCCCCAAGCCTCACCAGGACTTCGGCCGCATGGTTAAACGTGTCAGGATCGGTAAGTCGAACAGTTGGCACAGGAAACCTCTTTCTGGATTGGCTCGCACTACAGCGCACGCCTCGTTTCTGGCATAATTGTAGCGTCGGACCAACCAGGAAGCCAATATGCTTAACCAACGCCTCAAAGATTACGTCGTCAGCCGCCTGCTGCCCAAGGTGCAGATGCCCGCCCAGTATCTGGGCGGCGAGTTGAACATCGTCCGCAAAGACCACCGCCAGATTCAGGGCAAGCTCTGCCTGGCGTTCCCCGACGCCTACACCATCGGCATGAGCCACCACGGCTTGCAGGTGCTCTATTCGCTGATGAATGCCCGTGACGAGTGGGCCTGCGAGCGGGCCTTCACGCCTTGGCCCGACATGGAAGAGCAGCTTCGCAAACACGAGGTGCCGCTGTATAGCCTGGAGACGTTTACGCCGCTGGCCGAGTTCGACGTGCTCGGTTTCACGTTGCAGTACGAGATTTCGTTCGTCAACGTGCTCACGATGCTCGATCTGGCCAAGATCCCTTTGCGCTCGGTCGAGCGGACGATGGACCAGCCGCTGATCATCGCCGGCGGACCGTGCGCCCAGAACCCCGAGCCGCTGGCCCCCTTCGTCGATCTGTTCGTCACGGGCGACGGCGAGCCGAGCTTGCCGGCGATCTGCGATTTGTGGTTGACGCTCAAGCAGGCCCACGTCGATCGTGAGGAAGCCCTGGCCGAACTGGCCCGCACGCTGCCTTACGCCTACGTGCCGCGATTTTATGAGCCGGAGTATGACGACACCGGCCGGCAGATCGCCCTGCGCCGCACGCGCGACGATGTGCCGGCGACGATCGAGCCGTCGGTGATCGACGATCTGGATGCCATCCCGCTGCCCACTTCGCCGATCGTGCCGTTCGTGGAATGCGTTCACGATCGGATCGCGATCGAGATCATGCGCGGCTGCCCGTGGCAGTGCCGGTTTTGCCAAAGCACCGTCATCAAGCGTCCGTTGCGGATCCGTTCGGTGGAGACGATCGTGCGGGCGGCGCTCGAAACCTACCGCAACACCGGGCAATCGGAGATTTCGCTGTTGTCGCTCTCGACCAGCGACTACCCGCACTTCGAAGAACTGGTCAAGCGGATGCAGGAGACGTTTCAGCCATTGGGCGTGAAGATTTGTCTGCCAAGTCTCCGCGTCAACGAGCAGCTTAAGGGCGTGGCCACGCTGATGTCGATGTTCGGCGACTTGTCGGGCCTGACGCTGGCCCCCGAAGTGGCCCGCGACGACATGCGCGAGCAGATTCGCAAGAAGATCACGAACGAAGACCTGTACGCGGGCTGCCGCCAGGCGTTTCATCTCGGTTGGCGGCAGGTGAAGCTCTATTTTCTCTGCGGCCTGCCCGGCGAGCGGCCGGCCGATCTCGACGGCATCGTGGAAATGGCCGAAACGATCTCACGGATCGGCAAGGAAGAGACGGGGCATTTTGTGAAGGTGACGGCCAGCGTGTCGAATTTCGTGCCCAAGGCCCACACGCCGTATCAATGGAACGGCATGCAGACGCGCGACTATTTTCATTGGGCGCACCAGTATCTCAAGCAGAAGCGGCGGCTACGTTCAGTGTGGATCAAGTGCCACGACGTGGAAACGAGCCTGCTGGAAGGCGTGCTCAGCCGCGGCGACCGCCGCGTGGCTGAGGCCTTGGAGCTGGCGTGGCGGCGTGGTGCCCGGCTTGATAGTTGGCGCGAGCATTTCAATGGTGAGCGGTGGTGGCAGGCCATGGGCGACGCCGGGGTCGATGTAGAGTCGGCGCTTCATCGCCCGTTCGCGCTCGACGCCCGGCTTCCCTGGGACCATTTGAACGTGAAGAAAGGCCGCGCGTATTTGGAGAAAGAGCAGAACCGGTCGGTGGTGCAGTTGGCGGCGATGGCGGGAGTGACGTGAAGACCTCTTACAACCACTTAAAAATCGCGCGCGAATGCGACTTGCTATGTCACTGCAGCAGTTCGAACAGCCAACATCTCAGGGTTCACGCAGCAAGCTCTCCTCACCCCGAAAATATGCAGCGGTTCTCTTCGCGAGCGGAATGGTCCTGGCTGGTTTAAATGTCGCCACAATGCTGTCAAATCGACAGTACTATCCGTCGTTGCTATTCGTTACCCCGCCTCTTTTGCTGGTGGGCTTCGCAGGGATTGTCGAGCCGCGGCTCTGTCGGGGCGTGTTTCACCAGCTTGGTGGACCGCCGGCGCCGACATGGGCGCGCTTGGTGGGTTGGACGCTATGGATCGTTGGGCTTGCAATCGGTGGCTACGTCTCGTTTGTCGCACTGGTCTAGCCGCCTTCGAACGTTTCCGCGTTGTAGCAGCGTCCGCAGCAGCCAACAGTGCAGACCCAGCGCGATTGCTGCTTCCACAGTCCTGCGCTACAATTGAAGGCTGATGCCAAGGAGAAAACGCATGGGCGAAGAAATGATCCATAACCGCGGCCGAGGACCGGAAATTCTGGGCACGCGAACTACCGTCTACCAACTACTCCCGTACTTTCTCGACGCCACCGTGACCGAGGAGTATATCGCCACGCTCTACGATCTGAGCATTGAACAGATCGCCGCCGCTCGTGCTTATGTCTTGAACAATGCCGACACGGTCTTAGCGAACCACATGAAGATCGAGGAACGCATCGCCGCTGGCAATCCCCCGGAGGTCATCGAACAGGCGAAACGCACGCGCGAGCGATTCCTTCAATTTAAGGAGTGGCTCGAAAAGCGCAAGGCTGACCGAGAAGCCCTCGAAAACGCAGCGGGGCCGGGTGCCGACAAGCCCGGTGGCGCCGCGTTGCCTAGCTTTCAAGAATGGTTGTCGGCACATCGGTCGCCGGAGCATTCTTGAAGTGCGTGGGTTGCTGGCGGACAACAACGTTCAACGGCACATGCTCCATTTGCGCGACCTGCTGGACGGGATGGGCCTTTTAGGCATCCTTGACACGGTCGGAGTCAAGTTCCTGACGCTCAGCGACGTCGGCTTGCCTTTCGACATTGACGACCGCATGCTTTGGAAGCGATGCCAGGAAGGCCGCTTGGTCTTGTTTACGGATAATCGCAATGCGGAAAACGACGTTTCTCTACAAGCCACGCTGACAGCGATGTGGAAACCTGGCGACCTTCCCATTATTACCCCAACTAGCAAGAGCAAGTTAGAGCAGGACGCCGGCTATCGCGAGCGCGTCGCGGCGGACGTTGCCGAGATCCTCTTCGGACTCGTGGAACGGAAGTACCGTGACCGTGACCGCATCTACGTGCCGCTCTGATTACGGCGGCGAACTCCTGTCGCTTATTCTCCGTGCCAAGCTCACATTCCACCATCCGCCTTCTCGCCATCGACATCGACGGCACGCTCGTCAACAGCCGCGACGAGCTGACGGAAACGACGCGGCAAGCGTTGCACCGCGCATGCGCGGCCGGCCTGAAGATCGTGTTGGCCACGGGCCGACGTTACAGTCGCGCCTTGCCGCTGGTCGGGCCGCTGGCAATCGACGCCCCGCTGGTGACGGCCAGCGGAGCGCTCATCAAGCACCCGCTCGACCACCGCACGCTGTTTCGCGCCACGTTCGAGCGACAGTTGCTGTGCGATCTGCTCACCGTCGTCGAGCGGCGCGGCTTCGAAGCGGTGCTCTACGCCGACTCGTATCACGACGGATTCGACTTCTACTGTGAGCGGCTCGAAGTCGAGCGGGCGGAGCTGGCCGACTACCTGGCGCTCAATCCGGGCTGCCATCGGCTTTGGCCGGCCTTGATGCGCGATCCGCCCGAAGGGGTCTTTGCGGGCTTTTCGACCGGCACGCGCGACGAAATGCTCGAACTGCACGAAGAGCTGCAACGCGAGTTGCCAGGGCTGCTCTATACGCACGTGCTCCGCAGTCCGCGATATATCGGCCACATGTGCGAGATCGCGCCCTTTGGCGTGACCAAATGGTCGGGCATCCAGCATGTGGCGGCCGAGTGGGGCATCTTGCCCGAAGAGATGTGCGCCGTGGGCGACGACGTGAACGACATCCCGATGATCGAAGCGGCCGGCATCGGCATCGCGATGGGTAACGCCCAGCCGGAGGTGAAGGCCGCCGCTGACCTGATCGCGCCCACGCACGACGAAGACGGCCTGGCGGCGGTGGTCGATTTCCTGCTGGATGGCATAGTTCCTTACCGCGGCCGGGGGCGTTAAACTATTTGTCCGGGCACAAACCGGACGCATCGGCGGTGGGGGCCGCGTTACCACTTCACCAAAGTCGAATTGCTGGCCATCCGCTCGCAAGCGGCCCCGCGATAAAACCCGTCAGGCGGAAAACATTTGCCAGTCGCCGGGGTGATTTGGTACGATACCGGGCACTCGTGCTGGAGCAACGATCGCGTCTTTGAATCGGAGTACGGGCGATGGAACAACAATTCGCTTGCCCCCATTGCAGTCAGATCCTGGCGTCGCCGCCCTTCGCGACGACCCAGCAAGTGCAGTGTCCCCATTGCGGCGGTTTGTTCGCGGTGGCGGCCTCGACGGCGGCCGAGCCCACGGCTATCTCGCAATCCGGCGCGGCGGCTTACGGACAAAGGCCGGCGAACGCATCGAACCTCAAGTTTCTGGTTGCCGGGGCGGTGATGCTGGCCACGGCGGCCGTGCCTCTGCTGGGTTATGGCCTGATGCGATTGTTCGCGGCGCCACAGAAGCCGGTGGCCGTCGCTGCCGCTGACGCCGCCCAACCACGCGCGTCGCAGCAACCTGCGGAGGTGGTGCTGACGGGAAGGTTCATCAAGAACGATGCCGCCGCAAGCAATCGACCTGCGTTTGGGGCCCGCGACGAAAACGGCCCGCAATCAAGGCAGGCGTCGTCGGGTCCGGCCCGCACGCCGGTAGCTCCGACCCCACCGACCGCTTTGCCGCCGAGCAAGGGCGCGCCGGTTTCGCGACCCTCGCCCTCCACGGGCAGAACGGCGACGGCTTCGGCCGAAGTTGCCCAGGCCGCCCCAGCCGACACCGCGGCGCTGGTCCAGCGGATCGAACCCTCGGTAATGGTGATCCAAGTCACTCGTGACAAAAGCTCCGGCATCGGCAGCGGCTTTCCTTTGGACAACCAGGGCACGATCGTGACCAACTACCACGTGATCGAAGGCGCCACGTCGGTGACGGTCAAGTACGGCGATAAAACCGCCGACGCTCAGGGCTTTTTGGTGTTTTCGCCCGGCAAAGACATCGCCATCCTGAAGGCCAATTTGGGCGCCGCGCGCGTGGCGCCCCTCAAGCTCGCGGTCGACAAGCCCGTCAAGGGCGAAACGGTGCTCACCTTCGGCGCGCCGCTGGGTTTCGACAGCACGGTGAGCAACGGCATCGTCAGCTCGGTGCGAAAAGGGAGCGATCTGCGCGAGATCTTCAAGCGCACGTTCGGATCCGACGTTTATATCGAGGAGCAGCATTACGATCTGGATGCCGTTTGGGTGCAGACGACGGCGCCCATTTCAGGCGGCAACAGCGGTGGACCGTTGGTGAACTTGCGGGGCGAGGTGGTCGGATTGAACACCTGGCACCTGGTGGCCGGACAGAACATGAACTTTGCCATCTCGGCCGAGCATATCAACGACATGATGAAGTCGGCCCAAAGCGGGGTACACCCCTTCTCGGAGCTGCCCCCGCCGCGCGAGCACGCCGTGGCGGCCGGCAGCGGCAAACGCACCTTGGAATACTGGGAGGAAGTCTCGCGGATCAACCGCGGACTTGCCACTCGGTTGAAAAGCCTCCGGCAGCCGCCGATCCCCAATACGAAGCAGCAACTGATTGCGATGTTCCCCAAATTGGCGGGCATCTACAAAAAGCTCGGCGATTTGTTGCCCGAAACCGCGGGCAAGCTGAAGGGCCTGAAGATCGACGACGTGGATGCAGAGTTGGTGGCTTTGGTTACGGTCGACGCCATCGTGCTGGAGAAGATCGGCGAAGACGCCCGCGACATGTCGGCCGACGCCAAGCGGATGCGCGCCGACAAATTGGCGATTTACGACTATGAAAAGCTGAGCAAGAAATCGTACGGCGAATTCGACAAGCTCGAATTGGGGCAGGCTTACGACGTGATCCGGATCAAGCTTACCCGCCGCTATGGTCTGACGTTTGCCAACATTTTCGAAGCGCCCAAGGGTAAGTCGGCTGCGAAGTCCGGCGACGACGACAAGAGCGACACGGACCAAAAAGCCGAGACGGCCGACGGCGGCGACCCGCAGCGCGAGAAGCAGGCCGCCGGCAAGCTGAGGCTGGCCAAGCAGCTCCAGCAAGCCGGCAAGCACGACGCCGCCAAGCAGCGGTTGCAGCAGATTATGGACGACTATCCCGGCACGAAGGCTGCCGAGGAAGCGCAGACGCTGCTCGAGGAGTTCGGCGAGTAAATGTAAGCTGGGGGCCAGACTGCGGAACGTGTTCATCAGTAAGTTGTCAAAGACACGCGGCGACGCTTGAGCGTCGCGCTGCCCAACACGTCACGAATGGGCGGCGATGGACCGCCGCTCGCGTGCTCCTCTTAGCCAGGCGATCTGTTCTCAGCAGCCGAACGGGCAGTGGAGACGAGCGGGATCGAACCGCCAACCCCCGGCTTGCAAAGCCGGTGCCCCACCGACACAAGTGGTAATCAGCAACAACTTACGGCGAGCACTTCGCCAGCTTGCACCGCTGCTTGCACCAGAAAGCCGGAAATCGCTCACGAAACGACCGGCGAAGGGGACGTCGACCAGGCCACAAACGACGCCGAGCCGACCACAGGCGAAGGGGCTGATACGCTCGCCGTGCTGGCCGCCGCTCTGGTCGGATTGTCGGCCGCCGATCGTGCCAAGCTGGCCGCCATGCTGCTTGCCGGCAACGATTCAACGGGCGACGGCAAGACCTCGACCGGCAAGCGCGGCACCAGGAACAAGAAAGGGTAGGGCGACGAATGGCAGAAAATGGCGAACCAGGACCGGGGGCCGACGATGACGTGGCGCCCGGCGAACCAGGACCGGGGGGCGATGACGCGCTGCCACACGGCGAAGTGGGACCGGGGGGCGATGACGCTCTGGTGCTCGCACTGGCGACCGGGGCGACGCTTGATGAAGCCGCCGCGCGGGCCGGCTGTTCCGCTCGGACGGTAAGCCGCCGGCTCGCCAACGCTCAATTTGCCCGGCGCGTGTCCGTGCTCCGCGGGCAACTGTTTTCTGCCGCGACGGGCCGGCTGGTGAACAACGCCGCTCTGGCCGCCGACAAGCTCGTGGCGTTGCTCGACTGCCCACAAGACCACGTGGCCTACGCCGCCGCCCGGACGATTCTTGAACTCGGCACGAAGCTACGCGAAGCCGGCGAACTGGAACAACGCATCGCCGCCCTTGAAGGCGGGGCACCAGAACAAGACGAAGGGGAAACCGACGATGAGCATAAAGAGCCGGCTGACGAAGCTGGAAAAGACGCGGCGTGAGAACGACGCCTATGCTGATGACCCCAACCGTCCGCCCGACTTCGCCGAATTGTGCGGCTATCCGCGTGGCACGTGTCTATCAACGATCTTTCAGCTTGAAGACGAGCGAATGGCAAGGGAAATCGCCGCCGGCACGTACAAACCGCCAGAGCCGCCCGACCCGGATTACATGCCCGAAAACGTCATCGACGTGGAAAGTGAACTGCTGAAAATCCAAGGCAACCGCGACGGCTGGCGAGCGCGGCAACTTTTTTTGAAACGCGACTTGGCGGAAATGATTCGCCGAGAATGGCCGGACATTGACGCCGAGCCGGCCGCCACCAGTAGCGTGGCGAGCAAAGCGCACCACGATGAACACTGTGCAGAATGAACGCTCGAATTCAAAGCCGGCTCGCAAAACTCGAAAGGCATCGTGGCGACCAGGGCAGGCCCGACCGATCTTTGACCTTCACCGAAGCGTTTGGTTTGCCGCTCTGTAGGTTGCTCGAAATCTCCGATCGAATTCCGGCATCGCCGCCACCGACCGGGCCGCCGCCCAACTTGTGCGACGTCGACGCCTACCTTGCTCAACTCGAAAGGGATGGGGAATGACCGCTCGCACACTGAGGGGCCGGCTCGACCGATTGGAAGCAAGGCGAGAGAACGATCACACGCCGCCAGATCCGTTCGCGTTTTTCTTGGGACTCGACCGCCCGGTAACGCTGGCCGAATTGCTCGACGCCGCCAGCGGCACCGTGGCGCCGCCGCACGACCCTACCGAACCATTGCCCAACGTCATTGACCTTGCCGCCGAGCTGGCGAAGCTCGACGCCGAAGCCGGCTACACGCGCAAAGAATCGCCGTTAGAATGACGGCACCAGGCGACCGTGCGTGAGTAGCTACACCGCGGTCAAAGATCACTTCCGGCTCGACGCCTTCTGCCTTTCGTTTCGGTGTCGGGCCGGGAGTGGCCCGCTTAACGAAAGGCATCTATGGCAGACGATCATTGGCAAGGCGACCGCGACGCGCCAAAGCTCGACACACTGGCCGCCGTGAAGGTTTGGTTGGACCATGCCGTTGCGTGGGTGCGCTCGTTAAAAGGGACTCGCAGCGAAACGGCTGCAATGCCGCTCGCCGCGCGTACCATTCGCAACTTCTATCGCGCTCTCGACCGCTTAGGCGTTTGTGACCGTCCACCGTGGCCAAGCGACCCGGCCGACGTTGAACAAGCCGAAGCCGCTCTAAGCGACTTGCTCGTATGGGTGCGCCGACATTTGCCCAAACCCAGCCCCTACAGCGGTTGCACGCTGTTTGCCGGCGAAGGTATTCGCACCTTGGGAAATCTGCGCACTGCCCTGTTATCTGAACAGCAAAGATCGCTGCCGGCTGACATGTTTCAACAATGCTCTGGCGACCAGGAACGTGCATTACAAGCGTTGAAAGCTCACCAGGAACTTACGGGCGACTTTCGCTCGTTTCCTATCGTGCAACGGGCCGACGCAATTTGTCGGCAGCGCTACGGCCAACAGTTGACGCAAGAATCATTGGACCGCATTCGTTTGGAATACCATGAAAAGACCGGTGAGCCGTTCGGCGCCGTCAACAACGAGCGGTTGAGAGACGTCCTCGACCTGGTGGAACAGATACCGCTTCGCACCTATCCGGTATGCTTTGCTGGGCTACCCGAACTACAACCGCCGTCCGAAACGGACAAAGGACCGCCGGCGACCTCAGTGCCAGCAACCAGCCAAGCGACCGACCAGGAACCGACGGCGACGGGGGCCGGCGAACAAGGCGAAGGGACCGGCGAGCAATTCATCTTCGCACGGGACGGGGACGGGTATTTCGTGAAGGGCTTTGGCGAATCGGGGCACGTCAAGGGCATGGTCGGGTTCAACCATGTCGCCAAGCTGATAGCGCAGCCTGGCACGCCGATCTTGATGACGGAGCTACTGGGCGCCGGCGATGCCGCGGCCGATCAACGTAGCCGTCAACCGGCGATGGACGCCCAAGCTAAACGGCAAGCAAATGAACGGCTGCAAGAGCTAGAACGGGAAATCGACGATGCCAAAGCCTGTAATGACGCTGCACGGCAAGAGCGGGCGATGGAAGAAAAAGAGCGGTATGTCGAGCAACTGAAAGCCGCTGCGGGGGTGCTAGGCAAAGATCGTGACATAAACAGCCAAGTGGACAAACACCGGCCGCGTATTCTAGGCGCCGTCAAGCGTGCTTGTGACGCACTTCGCAAATCGACGCCGCCAATGATCGAACTGGCCAACCATTTCCAGGCCGGCATTTCCACTGAAGGCGACACCGTCGTTTATCGTGCAGGGGCTTCATTAAGCTGGCGTGACCGCCAGTAACGAAAATAGTAACGCGCCGCGTTACTCAGTAACGCGATTCGTTACGCCATAGTCTTCAAAGAGCGGTAGGTCACAGTGACCGCCGCCAACTGACACCACTTGGAGACTATGGTATGAAATCGGCAACGATTGCACGGGATGCTACGCCCGTGGCCATGCTTGACGTGACGCAAGTAGCGGCACTGCTTGGCTGTAGCCCGCGACACGTCTACCGCCTTTCTGACGCTGGGCGAATGCCGCGCCCCGTTCGCTTGGGTTCGTTAGTTCGCTGGTCGAAAACTTCTCTCGACCAGTGGATTGCCCAAGGCTGCCCGAATTGCCGCACTGCCGGCAAGGGGGCAGGCCAATGAACGACAATTTCGATGTAACGGAAGGCGCACGCCGCAAAGACGACGAGCTACAACGGCTCGCCAAACTCCGCGCGTTGCATGTTAACCGTGGCAGACGCGCACTACTGACGGCGCTGCTGGCGCACGGGACCGGGACGGCTGATGACGTGCGGGCCGCGCTCGACTTACCTGCCGCCGTCAACCCGGTTTGCCTTGGGGCAGTGGCGCCGCCGCTGGCCAAGGCCGGAATTATCACGCTGGCGGGCTTCGCTCAAACGCGCCGCCCGAAAGCGCACGCCCGCCCGCTATCAGTCTGGGCACTGAGCGACCGGGCCGCGGCGGAGCAATGGCTGGCCGATCACCCCGACCAGTCTGATGATGATGACCAGGGCGCCGTACAAACGACGCTCTGGGTCTGACGACGTGCCGAGCGCGACGGGTGACGCCGCCGCGCTCGACTTCTCCTTTTCTCGACAACCCTTTTCCTCGAAAGGCAAAACATGCCAAGAAAATCTCTGTCAGACATTCTACAAGGCGATGCACGGGCACGCCTACAGCAAGCATGGGATTCGGCCAAACCTGCCGACGAATTCACGCCGTTACCCAAGGGCGAATACGTGTCCATGCTGGAATCGACCGAATCGTTTCAGGCCAAGACGGGAACCGCGGGATTTAAACTGACGTTCCGTATCACCGAAGGCGAGTATGCCGGCCGACGATGCTGGTACGATGTTTGGCTGACGGAAGCCGCGGCGAGCATGGCGAAAACCGATCTCGGCAAACTCGGCATTCATCGCGTCGAACAACTTGACCAGCCAACGCCGCAAGGCATCGTATGCCGCATCAAGGTTGTCGTGCGCGAAAGCGATGACGGCGACCAGTACAACCGCGTGAAGTGGTTCGACGTGGACCATATCGAGCCGCCGGCGCCCGACCCGTTTGCGCCGAGCTCCGCCGGCGAGCACCGGGCCGACGCCGAGCACCAGGACGGCGACGAAAGCGAAGGGGGCAATCCGCAATGACGACGCTTCCCTACGGCTTTCGCGTCGTGGGGAGCACGTGGGAAGTGCGGCGGCTGGTCGATGCCGCCACCGCACTTTCCGCGCATTGCTCTTGCGACCCCAAGGCCGAACTACACCGCGAATGCTACTTGTCGGCGTTTCAGTACGGCGATGATTTTCGTCGGCACTTGGAAGTGACCGGCTCGACGGCGGAGTTTACCGGCGAATGCTGGGCACCGTGGCTGTGGTTCGACGTTGATCGTGCCGACTTGACGGTTGCCTTGACCGACGCCCGCCGGCTCGCCGTGACGATCGACGAGCGCTATCGCTTGGGCGACGGCGACTTGCTCGCCTTCTATTCGGGCAGCAAGGGGTTTCATATCGGGCTGCCGACTTCGCTCTGGTTGCCGAAGCCGGCCGCGACGTTCCATAAGATCGCACGGCGGTTTGCCGAACGGCTCGCCGAGCTGGCCGGCGTGACGATCGACACCGGCGTGTACGACAAGGTGCGTTTGTTCCGCGCACCAAACTCTCGCCACCCCAAGACGGGTTTTCATAAGCGCCGGCTTTCGCTCGACGAACTGCTTGGGCTTTCGCTCGACGGCATTCAGGCGTTGGCCGCCGAGCCGTCGCCGTTCGATCTGCCAGAGCCGGCCGCGACGAACGACCAGGCCGCTGCGGATTGGCTCGACGCCCAAGACCATGTAACGACGCAAGGCGAAGTGAACGCGGCAAGGCGAGCCGAACGAAATGGCTCGCCGACATTGAATCGCTCGACGCTCGAAATCATTTGCGACGGCGATGCGCTCGCCACCGGCGACCGACACCGAATGCTGTTCAGTGCAGCCGCAAACCTTGGCGAGTTTGGTTGCCCCGACGAACTGGCGCTGGCCTTGTTGCTCGACGCGGGGCTTGATTCGGGGCTGCCGCCGAAAGACGTGCGGCGGCAAATCGAATGCGGGTTGACGCACGGAAGGGGGACGCGATGACCGCGACGTTCCAAACCGCCGGTGACGTGTTCGACGGCTGGCGCGATGACGTGCTCACCGGCTCGCCGCCCGTGCTCTATCCGATCGGCGCCGGCGACCTGGCACGCATTGAAACCGGGCCGGGGCTGGTGACGTTGATAGGCGGGGCACCGGGAGCGGGCAAGAGCGCATTCGTTATGCAGGCCGTGACCGACGCCTTGCGGTTGACGCCTTCGCTTCGCGCTCTGGTTTGCTCTATCGAAATGCCGCCGCGTGTTTTGCTCGACCGCCAGCTTGCACGGCTAAGCGGCATCGACCTTACCGCAATTCGCTACCGACGCTTTGACGCTTCGCACGCCGATCGGCTCGACCAGGCGATGCACACGTTGGAAGCCGTAGGCGAGCGGTTGGCATTTGTACGGCCGCCGTTCGACTTGGAAAACGTGGCCGCCAGTGCCGACGCATTCCATGCCGACTTGATCGTGCTCGACTACATCCAACGCATCCCGCCGCCGGGAACGCACGGCGACCGCCGCGGGTCCGTTGACGCCAGCATGAATTACTTGCGGCAGTTTGCCGACGCGGGGGTGGCCGTTATCGTCGTGGCCGCCGTGGCACGGGCAAAAGACCATCAAGGCCGTTCGTCCTACGATGGCGACGGGTTGAACCTGGCATCGTTCCGCGAATCGAGCGAATTGGAATTCGGGGCGGACGATGCTTTCATTCTGGCGCCCGACGGCAAGCACGATGACCAGGTTGTGCTCCGCCACTTGAAGGCACGCCACACGGAACCGAAAGACGTGGTGCTGCGGTTCGACCGCTCGCACCAGTCTTTTACGCCCGTGACCGCCGGCGAAGTCTGGACGCCCGAAAAAGGCCGGCTGCAAACGGCGTTGGCTTCGCTCTGGAATCGCACCGACGCGGCCGACGATGACCAGGGGGGCGACGATGAATGAGCCGCGAATACTACCCGGTTGCTCGACGCTGCCACCAATGAAGCCGGCGACCAACGGCAAGGCCGGCTCGATGACCGGCGACCAGAATGGCAGGGACAAGAAAACAGCGAAGCGAAAGACGGGCGACCGCTTCGCCATTCTCAATGCCTTCATCGACTTCACGATGGGCGACCTCGATCGTGCTGAAATGGCTGTTTGGTTCGCCTTGTACCGCGACACCAAACCGGACGGGCTGGCCCGAACGTCGCAAGCCGATCTTGCTCGCCGAGCCGGCACGACCGACCGCACGGTACGGCGAGCTATCGCCAGTTTGGAGCGACGGCGTTTGCTGAAAATCGTACATCGGGGCGGTTTGCAAAAAGGGGCATCGACCTACCGGATTTTGCCATTGATGAAGCCGCCGCAATAGGACACCCATGTCCGGTTGTAATAGGACATTTGGCGTCATTTACTGCGGACACCCATGTCCTATATCCCATAAGGGACCATAAGAGCGTCCCCTTAATGGTCGCTACGCGACCGGGGCCGCTGAAACAGAAAATCAACGCGCCGCCGACGCTGGTGTCCGCCGGCTGGTGCTTTTATGACCGACACCACGAAAGGGTTTGCATGACTGAGAAGAAAACCTTGATCGAACAAGCCGAAGCGTTGTGGGCCAAGTGGTATGGCAACGGGGAGGAAGCAGAATGGACGTGGCAGGCCCGCATTCAAGACATTCTTGAGCGGAATGTCATCGACGCCGAGCATATTCGCGTGCTGCTCACCGCTGCCGTCGAAACCGCGAATGCGGACCCCGACACCAAAGAGCATTGGATGGTCGACGAGGATTACGCTTCGGACTGTATGGATGCGCTCGCCAGTGCGGAATGGAAGGCGTTCACGGACAAGCACCCGTCCCTGATGTTCGATCTTTTTCTGCTTGCATCGCTGGCGGACAAAGCCGTAATCGCTGGGCAGTGCGCCGGCGCGGCCGGGGAGTAATCAACATGCCCACCGACGCCGCCTTGCTGGCCCAACTGCAAACGCTCTGGCAGGCCGCTACGCCGCCGATCGTGCCGCCGGCCGTCTGTAGCGACCGACCGCCGGCAAATCCGCCACACGTGCCGCATTTGCCGCCCGTAGACGAGCAAGACGAAGTGCTCGACGTGGGCGACCAGGCCGCCCGCGTTTGCTTGTGGCCGGACGAACCGACCGCCGCCGATCTAGGGCCGTTCGCCATGCTCGACGATACCGACCGCGATTATTTGCTAGGCCGGCATCGCTACCCGGAACCGTGCGGATTCTGTGAGGGCCGTTATCGCCACAACCCGCAATGCGTGGCCTTGTGCCCTGAGTGGCAGATTGCCATGCCCTTTGGCAAGCATAAGGGTAAGCCGGTTGCCAGTCTCGACCACGATTATCTGGCATGGCTGCTGAAATGCGGGATGGAACTGAACGCCGAGCTACGCCGCGAAATCGAGCGGGTTTTGGACATCCCGAATGACACTTGACAATAATCACGCAACGCCGATAATAGCATCATGGCGAAACAACGCACCGGAGCAATAACCGACGCCGAGCCGATCACAACGGCCGTGCGGCGGGCGATTCAGGAAAGCGGCATGACCCGCTACCGCATTCACAAGGCGACCGGCATTGACCAGGCCGCCTTGACGCGGTTCATGCACGGAACGACCGGGCTGTCTACGGCAACGCTCGACAAACTGGCGCCAGTCTTGGGGCTGCAATTGATCGTGAAACCGCAATCCCAGCGAAAAGCGAAGTGACCTATGGGCACCGTTTACCGCAAGACATTTACTAAACCGCTGCCGGCTGGCGCAGAAATCATCGTGCGCAAAGGCGAGCGGTTGGCACGTTGGAAGGATAGCAAAGGCAAGGCCCGCATGGCGCCGGTTGCCGGCGACAAGGCCGCCGAGCCGAGCCGTATCAGTGTGACCGCCGGCACCTACACGGCGAAGTACCGCGACGGCAACGGGCTTGTGGTGGAGGTCTCGACCGGCTGCCGCGACCAGGACGCCGCCCGCAAAGTGCTGGGCGAATTGGAGAGGCGGGCCGAACTGGTCAAGGCCGGCGTTGTGACCGCCGCCGAAAACGCCGTGGCCGATCACCAGGCAACGCCGCTGGTCAAGCACTTTGACGCCTATGTCGGCTACCTGGTGGTGCAAGGTGTCAGCAAGCGGCATCCCCAAGACGTGCGACGCCAGCTTGATCGACTTGCCGGCGAATGCTTGTTTGCCAAGCTGGCCGATCTTGGCCGCGACGCGCTGGAAAGGTGGCTCGTTGCGCAGGCTCAAGCCGGCATGGGCGCCCGAACGCGAAACACGTACCGGGCTGCCGCCGTGGCTTTCGGCAACTGGTGCGTCGATTCCCGCCGGCTTGTGGCAAACCCGTTTGCCGGCGTACCGACCGCCGATGAAAAGGCCGACTGCCGGCGCAAGCGACGATCGCTAACAGAAGCCGAGTTAGTGCGTTTGCTCGACGTGGCCCGCCGGCGACCGCTCGTTGATGCGATGATGATTCACCGCGGGAAGCGTAAGGGCCAGCTTGCCGCCAGAATCAGCGACGGCGCCCGCCAACGGCTCGAGTGGCTTGGCCGGGAACGGGCCCTGATCTACAAGACGCTGGTGCTCACCGGGCTACGCCGCGGCGAACTGGCCAGCTTGACGATCGGCCAGCTTGACCTCGACGGGCCGTTGCCGTCGATCGTGCTCGACGCGGCCGACGAGAAGAACCGGGCCGGCTCGACGTTGCCCCTCAGAAGCGACCTTGCCGCCGACTTGGCCTTGTGGGTCAAGGAACTGGAACAACGCCATAGCGGCGATTCTGGCGCTTCTGATGGGCCGTTGTGTCTGCCGATGACTGGCGTACCGCGTTGCGGCAAGCTGCCGGCCGACACCATGCTGTTCACCGTGCCGGAAAAGCTGGTCAAGATTCTCGACCGCGACTTGCGAATGGCCGGCATTGCCAAGCGCGATGAGCGTGGCAGAACCGTAGACGTTCACGCCATGCGGCATACGTTCGGCACGTTGCTGTCAAAGGGCGGGGTTGCCCCTCGCACGGCGCAGGCCGCGATGCGTCATTCGACGATCGGCTTGACCATGAACACCTACACCGACCCGAAGTTGCTCGACATGGCCGGCGCGCTCGACGCTCTGCCGGCATTGCCCCTCGACGGAATGCCCGCCGATCGGCAAGAGCAACGGGCGACGGGGACCGATGACCTTCGTGTTTCGGGCTTGCACCCGCTTGCACCGCTGCTTGCACCAAAATCTGGCCAACGTGGTGCAAGCGGGGCATTCGCTGTCAAAATGGCAGCCGATGACGGCGACGACGCCGGGCCGGCGACTGACGCCGTAAACCCTTGGAATGTCAACGGAAACAACCCGCTGACATTTGCTGTCAACGGGTTGATGAAAGTGGAGACGAGCGGGATCGAACCGCCAACCCCCGGCTTGCAAAGCCGGTGCTCTCCCAATTGAGCTACGTCCCCGCGGAAGTGGGCGCACCAAGATTCGAACTTGGGACCTCAGCCTTATCAGGGCTGCGCTCTAACCAACTGAGCTATGCGCCCGATCCACATAACCAATCCGCACCAAACCAATCCGTCCCTTCAAGCGTAAACAACGCATTCTAGGGAGACAACCGGGCATGTCAAAGGGTTCAGGTCGAGGATTCAAGACCGCCCGTTGGGAAAAACCGTGCAACTCAATTCATGTTACCCCGCTCGCCCGGCCGAAAAAGACGGACGTTGCTCGTCAACCGCCCACTCAGTCAGGAAAGGAACTGCTTCCATGCGATTTGTGGACCACGGCGTTCGATGCGGTGGCAGCTTGGCACTCATGCTGGCGATTTCAAGCGGCCCGGCACTCGCCGCCAGCACGCCCAGCGCCGAACAGGCCCTGAAGCTGACGCCCGTGCAGGCCGACGTCGATTTTGAGCGACCGAAAGAGTCGGAAGCGGCGAAATGCACAATTAAGGCGGAAGCGATCGACGGCAAGACGGGTTGGGTGGTGCGCGGGTCGAACGGACAAGTGTTGCGGCAGTTCATCGACTCGAACAACGACAACGTCGTCGATCTCTGGTGCTACTACGCCGACGGCATCGAGGTTTACCGCGATATCGACTCGAATTTCAACGGCAAGGCCGACCAATACCGCTGGCTGAACACCGCCGGCACACGTTGGGGACTCGACGACAACGAAGACGGCAAAATCGACGTTTGGAAGCGAATTTCGGCCGAAGAAGCGAGCGCCGAAGCGGTGGCCGCCCTGGCCGCGCACGACCTCCGCCGGTTCGAATGTTTGCTGCCGACGGTGAGCGAAATCAAGTCGCTTGGCTTGGGATCCGAGCGGCAAAAGTCGCTGAGCGAAAAGGTGGAGCAGGCGGCCGCGGCGTTCAAGTCGAACGCCCGAAAGCAGAAATCGCTCTCGGCCAAGTCGAGTTGGGTGCAGTTTGGCGGCACGCGGCCGGCGCTGGTTCCGGCCGGCACCGAGGGCGCCGCCAGCGACACCCTGGTCTACGAAAACGTGATTTCGATGGTCGAAACCGATGGCAAGCCGGTGCAAGTCGTGATCGGCACGTTGGTTCAAGTCGGCGACAACTGGCGATTGATCGACAGCCCGTCGCTCTTGGACAGCAAGGGCGAGCTGGCCGGAACTTCGCCGTTTTTCCAGCCGTATGCGCGAACTCGCGTCAGCGGCGGCGTGGGCGGCGACGAAAAAACTCAGGATCTGCTGCAGAAACTGGAACAACTCGATGCCGAAGCCGCCCGTGCGTCCACGCCCCAGGCCCAGGCGGCGAATGCGTCGGAGCGGTGCGATCTGCTGGAAAAGATCGCCGAAGCCGCTGCCAGCCCCGAAGACCGCGCCCAGTGGCTACGCAGCCTGGCCGAGACGATCAGCGCCGCGGTGCAATCGGGAGCCATGCCCGACGGCATCGAGCGGTTGCAATCGCTGCACGACAAGCTCACTCAACAGGGCGACACCGAGCTGGCCGCGTATGCCCAGTTCCGTTATTTGACCGCGATTTACAACCGCGATCTGCAGGCTGAGGGGGCCGACTTCACAAAAATCCAAAAGCGTTGGCTGAACAACCTGCGAAAGTACGTCGCCGAATATCCGCGCAGCCCCGACGCGGCCGAGGCGATGCTGCAACTCGGCACGGCTGAAGAGTTTGCGGGCGAAGAAGAGGAAGCGAAGAAGTGGTACGGGCAGATCGTCGACCACTTTCCCAAGGCGAACTCGGCTGCCAAAGCCGCCGGCGCCGTCGCTCGAATCGACTCGGTGGGCAAAACTCTGAAGCTGCACGGGTCGGGCATCACCGGCAAGACGGTTGACCTCGGTCAGTTCCGCAAGAAGGTCGTGCTCATTCAGTATTGGGCCACGTGGTGCGAGCCGTGCAAGGCCGACCTGGAGCAGATCAAGGACGCGGTGGCCAAATATGGCAAAGACGGATTCACCGTCATCAGCATCAGCCTCGACAACAAGAAGGAAGACGTAGCGGCTTTTCTGAAGAGGCATTCGCTGCCGTGGACGCACATCTACGAGCCGGGGGGGCTCGACAGCCGCCTGGCCAACGAATTGGGCGTGCTGACGTTGCCGACCATGCTGTTGATCGACCAGGACGGCAAGGTGGTCAACCGGGGCATCAACGCCGCCGAGATCGACCGCGAGGTACGAGCGCTCTTGCAGCAGACGGCCGACAAACGGAAGTAGTCCTTGGTCCGCGGTTGGTGGCAGCAGACGGCGGATGGGGTCGACTGAAGCGACGCGCTGATTGAATAACTGGGGGGTGATGGACGCGGCCCGGCACGGAGCATCGGCTCCTTGCCGGGCTTTTTGATTGGTCCGCAGTCCGTGGTCCGTAGTCCGTCAGACCAGTGGCGATGGCTGGCCCCGCCTTACGGCGGCGATTGCGACGGGCGGATCATTGTAAAACTTTCAATCCGCGGCGGCTATACGTCAGGCGGTGTTCGTTGAGATAAATAGCGGTGGCTGGGGCGGAGCCCGGCCACCTGGAAGCTGGCACTTCGTTCATCTCGGCGGCCAGGCGATGCCCCGGTTGGACGCACCGGGGCATCGCTTGGCCGCCACGGTATTGAGGGGCGCTAGCCGCTATCTAGCCAAGCTCTGCCCCAGCCACCGCTTTTCGTGCGACAAAATGTCTCACTGCCGACCGCGCGAACGATAACAGATACCGCCGCCACAGACAACGGGCCACGAATAACTCGCGTTGGCACGAGAGTCGCTGATCGGTTATTTTGCTGCGACCCAACAGGACGTTGGACGGTCGCGCCCGACCGTAAATTGGCCCAGAATGGATTCTTTGGAGCGGCCCGCAATGCCCAGCCTCGACCCCGTCGTCACGTTTTGGTGTTTGGCAACCGTGCAGATATTGGCTTTGGCCAGTGCCTGCCTGGCTCGCATGGCGGAGGGTTCACTCCGCGAAGCACGCTTTCAGTGGTTTTGCCTGGGTTGCCTGTCGCTGGCGGGCCTGGCGACCATGGCCTCGCTGGTCGTGGGCCCGACGCCGTGTGTATTTAGCGGGGCGGTGCTGGCGGTGACGATTCTAACGGCCACCTGGGACGTGGGTGCGGCCGTCCTATAACGGTTTTCCGCGCCACGACGCGGCGTGCGCAAATTGCGAACTACCGGAGACTTGCGGATTGTCGCAACATCGCCGAGCTTCGCCAAGATTCCTAAAACCGAAAAAAAGCTTCCCCTCGGAACGCACGACAACCGAAATCTATAGTCAGGCACGACGTATCGGGCACCAAAGTTGCGCGGGGGGGAAACCAACGCAACGAACGTGGACCAAGGCCCACACCTGCGCTCCACCCATCCCCTCCCGCTTCGGCTCGAAGCGAAGCGCGCCCACGTTTCGGTAAACAAGGCAGTGGCCTAATTCCATAGGAGGGAGGGGAAGCATGCGCCGCCTAATATTGGCATGGACGGTTCCCGCAATCGTCATGCTGTGGCCCATCTGCGCGTCCGCAGAGAGCCCAACCAACGACAAGGTAGCCCACCAAATTCATGACCGGCTCAAAGCCAGTGGGCAGATGTCCGGCTCGAGTTTTGTCATTAAGTTCCAGGACGGCACGGCCTGGCTGGAAGGGCGCGTCAGCAGCGAGGGGCAGAAACTGCTCGCCCTGAAGCTGACGGGCGAAGTGCCCGATGTCACCGACGTAGTCGATCATCTTCAGATCGACGAGCCCGCGAAGTCGGCGAACCCGGTGATGCGGCTGTTGCAAAAGCCGTTCGCGAAAGCGACGGCCAAACCCGTTGCCTCCGCACCGGCCGCCACTGAGAAGAAACGGACGATTAGTTCGTGGTTCAGCGGCCCGTCGGTGCATGCCGCGAAGGTTCCTCCACCGGAACTCGAGGATCTCGGCTCGGATTCCGGTGAAGAGCTTGCCCAGGACGGCGGCGAGAGCGAGGCCGAGGATGTTGGCCCGGTTTATCCCGAATCGCTGACGGCGGCCAAGGAAACCGAGTCGAATCCGCTGGTACGTCAGGCCGCCAACTTGCGGGCTATCTTCCACAAGACGCCCAAAGCGCCCCAGCGTTCGCCGGCAAACAAGGCGGTCGCGGCCAACGAGGTCAACCAGACGTCGGAGGCCGAAGAGGCAAACCAGTCTGAACCGCGACCGATGCCCCAAGCGATGCGGAAGTGTACCACCTGCACGCCCGCCGCAGCGCATCGGACAACGGCCCCAACCAGGGTCGTCAGCAACAAGAAGAGGTATCGTTCGCCGGTGCCGGTTTATCAGGCGGCTTCGCAAGCCCAGCCCACAGCGGCGGGCCGAGTGCGAATGGTGCCGATGATGGAAATGCCCGATGGCCGACTGGTGCCCGTCAATGAGGAGGACCGGCCAGCGATGAGCCAGCCGGTTCGCCAGGCGGTGGCGGTGAGCCGCGGCAAGACGGCCAAGCGGACCCGTCAGACGGTGGCACGCAAACAGGATGTCATCGACGGGGGGTTGGAAGCTCCACCGCTACCGCCGTTCGGCGCCGCTCCCGTGGCGGGCCCGGCGGGCGGCGGTCCCTTGCCAGCCTACGTGCCCGGCGTTGCCGTCGGCACCGCGCCGGCCTACTACGATCAGCCGCACATGCCGAACTACGCCTGGCCCAGCTACGCGGCTCATCCCAACTATGCCGGGCTTACCTATCCTCGGCAGTATTCGCCGACGGCTTGGCCCTACATCGGGCCTTTCTATCCCTATCCGCAAGTGCCGCTGGGGTGGCGCAAGGTGACCTTGGAGTGGGACGACGGCTGGTGGTTCCTCGATTTCGATGACTGCAACCGCTCGTACTCTTACTAAACTGCGTCATTCGACTGCGATTTGCCCAAACCGCCCTCGCTGGATTCCCTCCCAGCGAGGGCGGCGGCGCAAAAATCCGAAAAACCCGCAAGTTCGACGCGGTTTATCACGATAACTACGGCTAGTTCTGGCGGACCATCGCCAGACAGCGGCAACTCCGCGCCGACCGCGCGCGGGCCGCGCCCACAGACCACTCGCAGCCTACGTGTCGTGAACGCGAGGGAATTTGACATGTCACGCCGGACCGTTTCAATTCTACTTCTCGTCTCGCTGGCCCTTCCGGTGCTGGCGTCGTCGGGCTGCACGTGGCCGCTCAATACGCAGTTCGCCCACCCGTTCGTGCATCTGCCGGTGCCGGTGCCCGTCAGCCCCTACTTCCAGAAAGAGCAGGAAACCAAGTTCTGGATGCGAGAGCGTTACCAACGGGTGCCCATCCTGGGACCGGTCACGTCGGGCGGTCCGCCCGTGGCGCTCGACCCGCCGTCGCCGGACGAGGTCGTGCATGCGTTGGAGCGGGCACGCAACGTCGAAGGCGGCGTTCCGCTGTTGCACGAAATCCAACGCAACAACGTCCGCATGGTCATCGAGCCCATCGCCGACTACGTCGATCCACCGCGCGTCTACCCATTGATCGGCCCGGCCCAGCTCCACCACGCACACTACAAGTGCATCATCTACTTCACTGAAGTGACGCGCGTGGGCTGGCCGTTTCCCTACACGACGGTCGACGAAGACGCCCAGGAAGTGATCTACATCGACCACAACCACTTCCACATGGTGGGCAATGTGGACGACGGGCCGGGCGGAAATCTGTAGGGCGTTTGGAGGCCGCGAACTGGCCGGCGTAGGGTGGCACCAGCGAGCTTGCGAGCGCCGGCCCACCGTCGTCGGGCGTCAGGCATCAGGCGTCAGGTTGTTTGTCCTGAAACCTGACGCCTCATCCTTGACAGCCCATCGCCGCTTCCTTACCATCAACCGTTCCTTCCGGCAGACCACGCCGGTCGCGTGTGATCGACGCCGTAATCCGCAGAGTTTCTCATGGCCGTTCCAAAACGAAAACATTCGAATGCCCGTAGCGGCAGCCGCCGGGCACACGACCATAAAAAGCCGAAGCAGTTGTACTACTGCCCGCAGTGCAGCACCGCCCTACCGTCGCATGTCGTTTGCCCGAATTGCGGCTATTACATGGGCCGGACCGTGGTTGAGACCAACGAATAGTGGCAAAGATCGCTTTCTTGTTCCCCGGCCAAGGCGCTCAAAGCGTCGGCATGGGCCGCGAGTTCGTCGAGGCGTCGCCCCATGCCCGCCAGCGGTTCGAAGACGCCGGCAACATTTTGGGCTACGACCTGGCAGGGCTCTGCTTCGAGGGTCCGGCCGAGCAGCTCGATTCGACGGTACACAGTCAGCCCGCTCTGTTCGTCACCAGCCTGGCTGCCCTGGACATGATGAACGACCGCTCACCGGACGTGGTGGCATGCTGCGGGGCGACGGCCGGTTTAAGCCTGGGAGAGTACACGGCGTTGGTTTTTGCCGGCGTTCTCGATTTCGAGTCGGGCCTGCGATTGGTCAACGAACGCGGCAAGGCGATGCAGGCCGCCGCCGATGCCCTGCCCGGCGGCATGGTCAGCATTCTGGGACTCGATCGCGATCGAATCAGCGCTCTCTGCCACGAGGCTGCCGAAGGAGACGTTTTGCAGATCGCGAACCTGCTTTGTCCCGGCAACATCGCCGTTTCGGGCACGGAGGCCGCTTGCCAGCGGGTCAGCCAGAAAGCGGTAGCGGCCGGCGCCATGAAAGCGGTGCCGTTGGCCGTGGCCGGTGCGTTCCACACGCCGATCATGCAGTCCGCCGTCGAGAGGCTCGCCGCCGCGCTGGAAGGAGTTCAACTCAGGCGGCCGCGCATCCCGGTTGTGTCGAACGTCGATGCCCGGCCGCACGACGCCCCGGAAGAAATCCGCGAGTTGCTGCCGCGGCAGATCGTGTCGCCCGTTTTGTGGGAAGACTCGGTCCGCTACCTGCTGAACCAAGGCTTTGACGAGTTTTACGAAGTCGGCCCCGGCCGTGTGCTGCGAGGATTGTTGAAGCGTATTGACCGCAAGGTTGTTGCGAAAGGCGTCGACGAAGGATAGAGCTTGGGAAACAATGCCGTAAGGTGGGGCCAGCGAGCTTGCGAGCGCCGGCCCACCGCGAGCGAGGCGTTAGGCGATGGGCGTTAGGCTTTAGGCGAGTTGCTCTACCGATGCCCTAACGCCCAACGCCTAACGCCCAACGCCTCAAACACGGTGGGCCGGCGCTCGCAAGCTCGCTGGTCCCACCCTACGATTACAAAGAGCCAAGGCCAAAGACCCAAGACCGTTGAAGTGAAAGGAGATCGCCAACATGGCCAACGAACCTATGGGCCGGCTCAAGGTTGACCTGAGCGGACAAGTGGCCCTCGTTACCGGCGCGTCGCGCGGACTGGGCCAGGCGATCGCGGTCGCTCTGGCACATGCCGGCGCCAAGGTGGCTTGCGTGGCGCGAGACCGTCAAAAGCTGGAGCAAACCGTCGCCGCCATCACCGCGGCGGGCGGCGCGGCGGACCTGTTCGAGTGCGACGTGACCAATTCCGCCAGCGTGCAGCAGGTGGTCGAGGCCGTGGCCGAGAAGTGGCAGCGGCTCGACATTCTGGTCAATAACGCCGGCATCACTCGCGATACGTTGATTCCACGCATGTCGGACGAGCAGTGGGACGAGGTGATCAACACGAATCTCCGTGGTGCGTTCTTGTTTACGCGGGCCGCCACGCGGGTCATGATGCAGCAACGTTACGGCCGCATTATCAATGTGGCCAGCGTTTCGGGACTGATGGGCAATCCGGGCCAGGCCAACTACTCGGCGTCGAAAGCCGGGCTGATCGGCATGACCCGCACGGTGGCCCGAGAATTGGCCAGCCGCAAAGTGACGGTCAACGCCGTTGCCCCCGGTTTCATCGAGAGCGACATGACCGCGGCCCTGGGCGACGCGCTGCTGAGCGAAGTCAAGCTGCGGGTGCCGGCCAAGCGGCTGGGCCGGGCCGAGGAAGTGGCCGACGCCGTGCTCTTTCTCGCCGCCCCCAGTTCCGCGTATATTACAGGGCAGGTCCTGACGATCGACGGCGGATTGACGGCCTAATGGCATCTTACGACGACATCGCCAGCCTGTACTTTTACAACGACCGCTGGAACGTCCATTACCTGTTTGAAGGGGCGCCTTCGGCAGGTGGCATGCGAGATGCCGAGGCAAAGCCCCTAACGAAAGCGACGCTACGTAAGGTGTTCGACCAGATGAAAGCCCATGCCGCATGAGGGCTAGACAGCCGCCCAAAAAACCGTTATATCTTCCTCTCTTACGAGAACCGTCTATCTTCGTTGATTTACGTCCCCACCGGCGGATGCTATCTTGCTGGTCTGGGAATTGTTGTTTTTGCCGATCGGTAGTTTTTAATCTGCGGTTTGCAGGAGGACCGTCCAGGTGGCCTCAGTCAAAGAACGTGTTATCGACATCGTCGCCGAGCAATTGGGCGTCAGTAAAGATCAGGTGACCCCCGAAACGTCGTTTGTCAACGACCTGGGGGCCGATTCCCTCGACACCGTGGAGTTGGTGATGGAACTGGAAGAAGAGTTCGACATCAACATTCCCGACGACGCCGCTGAAAAAATTCAGACGGTTGGTCAGGCGATCGAGTATATCGAGAAAACCCAGGCCGCGAGTTAATCCGAGATCACCCCGCTTGTCTATTCCGGCTGCTATGAAGCGACGAGTCGTCGTAACCGGTCTCGGCGTCGTCACCTCGCTCAGCCGCCAGGTCGAAGACCTCTGGCAGCGGATCAACCGCGGTGAAAGCGGCATCCGCCCCGTCACGGCCTTCGACACCACCGAGTTCAAGGTGAAGTTTGGCGGCGAGATCAGTGACTGGTCGACCGAGGGATATATCTCTCCGCGCGAGGTCAAGCGCATCGACCGCTTCACCCAGTTCGCGCTGGTGGCCGCCATCGAGGCGGTCAAAGACTCCGGCCTCGATTTTGCCAAGGAAGATCACTTCCGCTGCGGAGTCATCCTTGGTTCGGGCATCGGCGGACTGAACGAAATCGAAACCCAGCACTCGCGGCTGATCGAAAAGGGGCCCGACAAGGTCTCGGCCTTTACCATTCCCAAGTTGATGGTGAACGCGGCTGCCGGCCACGTTTCCATTCAATTCGGCCTGCGCGGCCCCAGTGCGGCGGTGGCCACGGCGTGCGCCAGTGCCGCGAACGCCATCGGCGACGCCTTCAAGGCCATTCAATACGACGACGCTGACATCATGGTCACCGGCGGCACCGAGGCGGCCCTGACGCCCATGGGCCTGAGCGGTTTCGCGAACATGCGGGCCTTGTCGGAGCGGAACGACGATCCGCAACACGCCAGCCGCCCCTTCGACAAGAACCGCGACGGCTTCGTGCTCAGCGAAGGGGCCGGCTTGCTGGTGATCGAGGAACTGGACCACGCCAAGGCCCGCGGCGCCAGGATCTATGCCGAACTGCTCGGTTACGGCGTCAGTGCCGACGGCAGCCACATTACCCACCCCGACGAGCACGGCACCGGCGCAGCCAAGGCCATGTTGCGGGCGCTGGCGGACGGCGAAGTGAATCTCGACGAAATCGGCTACATCAACGCCCACGGCACCAGCACCCCGCTGGGCGATCAGGCGGAAACGCTCGCCGTGAAAACGGTCTTTGGAGACGGCGCGCGCGACGTCAGCATTTCCAGCACCAAGAGCCAGCTTGGCCATTTGCTGGGGGCCAGCGGCGGCGTCGAGCTCGTGCTTTGTGTACTGGCGCTGCGAGATTCGCTCATTCCACCCACGATCAACTACGACGAGCCCGATCCCGCTTGCGATCTCGATTACACGCCGAACCAACCTCGCCAGCGCCGGCTGTCGGCGGCCATGTCGAACAGTTTTGGTTTCGGCGGTCACAACGCCTCGATCATCGTCGGGAAATTGCGAAATGGACGGTAGGGTGGGACCAGCGAGCTTGCGAGCGCCGGCCCACCCTACATCGGGTCGGTCATGATCATACTCTTCGAAGACGAGCAAGTCGTCGATCTCTATCCGGTCACGATCGGCAAGCCGGCGTACACCATCGCCTGCGGCGCGTATCGCCTGCTGGACGTGGCCAACGATCTGGCGGCGAGCTGCGGAAAGACCGTGTGTGCGATCGTTCGGCCCCACCTGCGCGATTTTCGCGCGGCCGCGCCGATGTCGGCGGAATCAGCCGGAGGGAACGCAAGGCTCTTTATCAATGCTCGGCTGGTGCCCTCGATGCTGGCCCGCGAAACATTGGCAAAGATCATCGCGGCCGCCCGGCCGGGCACCGTTTCGATCAGCGACGAGTTTCGTCCCGGACGCGATGCCGCGATCGCGGCGGCGGGCCGTGCCGGAGCGAAGGGTTCCGAGACGGAGATCGCCGCCGCCTTGGTGCCGCACGATGCTCCGCTGCCGCCCGAAGACGCCACCGCCAAGGAACTGGCGGCCTGGTTCGCCAAGCTGCGGCTTCCGCGGCTCGATGCGCCCCGCCTGGCGTTGCTCGATTATCCCCACGACATCATCCGCCACCATCTGCTCACCTTCCCCGGCAACCTGGCGCATCGCCTGGCAAGCGGGCGATTCCAGGAAGTGACGGAGGGAGTGTTCTTGGCCAAGGACGCTCAACTGGCGAAACACGTGGTGACGAACACGGAGTCGGGGCCGATCGTGCTGGACGAGGGCGCCACCATCGGTCCCTTGTGTTATGTGAGCGGGCCGGCGTACCTCGGCCGCCATGCCCGTGTCATCGAGCAGTCGTCCCTGAAAGACGGCGTGGCCTTGGGTCATACGACCAAGGTCGGCGGCGAGGTGGAAGGCTCGGTCGTCGAACCTTATACCAACAAACAGCATCACGGCTTCTTGGGGCACAGCTATCTAGGGAGCTGGGTAAACCTGGGCGCCGGCACCTGCAACAGCGACTTGAAGAACACCTACGGGCAGGTCAACATGGAGTATCACGGCCGCAAGGTGCCCACCGGCATGCAGTTTGTCGGCGCGATCGTGGGCGATTATGCCAAAACAGCGATCAACACCGGCATATTCACGGGCAAGACCGTCGGCGCGTGCAGCATGGTCTATGGTTTTGTGACCACGAACGTGCCGAGCTTTACGAACTACGCCCGCTTGTTTGGCCAGGTGACGGAAGCGACGGTCGACGTGATGGTGGCCACCCAGGCCCGCATGTTTGCCCGGCGAAACGTCGAACAGCGTCCCTGCGACGTGCAGTTGCTCCACGACATGTATGAGCTGACCCGGCACGAGCGGCAGATTGCCGGCGAGCCGTTGTCGTTGTGATCTGAACCCTGAACCCTGAACCCTCCCTTATGCCTCTCACCGACGTTTACGGTCCTGACAAGTTCGGCCTTTCGTTCGAGCTGTTTCCGCCCAAGACGGAAACAGGCGAGGCCGACTTGTTTCAGCATCTGACGGAGCTGATGTCGTTTGAGCCGAGCTATGTCACCTGCACCTATGGGGCGGGCGGCTCGACGCGCGCCAAGACGCTCGAAATCGTTGAGCGAGTGCATCGGCAGTTCGGCTGCCCGGTGGCGTCGCATCTGACCTGCGTCGGTGCCACGGTCGATGATCTGCGCGCCTATCTTCGCGAGGCCGGCGTACGGGGCATCGAGAACATTGTCGCCCTGCGCGGCGACCCGCCCAAGGGACAAACTCAGTTTCAGGCCGTTGAAGGCGGTTTTCGCTATGCGGTCAATCTCGTGACTTTGATTCGTCAGGAGTTCCCAGACTTTGGCGTTGCCGTGGCCGGCTATCCCGAGACGCACCAGGAGGCCCTCAGCCCGCAGGCCGACTTGGAAAACCTGAAACGCAAAGTCGACGCCGGCGCCGACGTGGTCATCACCCAGCTCTTCTATTCCAACGACGATTTCTTCCGCTTCCGCGACCGCTGCTCGAGGTTGGGAATCAAAGTGCCGATTGTGCCGGGCGTGTTGCCAGTGACGAATCTGGCCCAGATCAAACGAATCACCTCGCTCTGCGGGGCAAGACTGCCCGAATCATTCCAGGCTGCGCTGGAAGCCCACGAAGGAAACGCCCACGAGCAGTTCGAGATCGGCGTCGACTTCGCAACGCGCCAAGTGCAGGAGCTGATCGACGCCGGCGTGCCCGGCATCCATTTCTACGTTCTCAACAAATCCCCCGCCACCTGCCGCGTCCTGCGGGCCGTGACGCGACCGGAGTGAGAAGGCGTCACGCGGCGCGACTGTCGTTTACGCGGACGAGGATGGCATAAAGCCCGTGATGTCGAACCACGTCATTTCGCCAGCCGCAACCGCTAAAAAATGTTGGTTTCCGCACTTAGAGATGGCTAGTGCGTCTGGTTTTCCGATAACGTAACCGACAGCGGCCGTTCGTTCTGGATCGGCAAGCCTCCTGATTTCGATCCGGCCAGATTCAAACGCCAGTGCGATATGCCCGGAGATATGGAGCCAACACGCCAAGTCATTGTCTATCTTCGTCTGTTCGGGGCCGGCGATCGGCCATATCGAGCTATCCTCGTTGTGTTGCAATCTGTTGAGTCGCAACCTGTGTCGCTCAAGAACTAATTTGCGGTCCTGATGATTAGCAGTGTTCCTGTAAATAATCGACGCCACGCTCAACTGATAGTCGTCGCACTGCTCCGCGTCATGGTAAAGTATCGTGTCAGGAGACAACTCGAGCTCATTGATCGGCGACAATAGTCCTTCCGGTCGCGGCGAATGAAGATAGGCACGCGCTTTTGCGTAATGAGCATTTTTCGACAGGACCAATGCTCTTTTATTCGGAAGCGGAATGATCTTCACCACGCTGCGCGTGCCGATTCGCCGGTGCCGTCGCCCTACCAAGTCGACGCAGCAACTGCCGTAGCTGCCCGCGCCATTGATGGCATCGTCAACAAAGATAAGCCCGCGCGATGCCGCGGTGATTCTTGGTTCCCCACGAAAGGGAATCGACGCCGAGGCCTCTAAGAGCCTTCCGTCGCTGCTGAACCGGTGAAGGCGCAGCGAACCGCTGTTCGCCGCGGCCACGACGAAACCGCCGTCGCCATCTGCGCGGACGTCGGCGATTCGCCCGTGTTTGAGATGCTTTTGAAACACGACGTTGCCGTTGCGCCCCACGCAAATAAGCGACGCACCACCGCTGGCAATGGCGAGCTCGTGACCATCCGCCGTGATCGTCTGCAATCCTTCGGCGACGGGAAGTTGTGAGACACAGCCCGGTGGATACTCAGCACGAGGCGGCGCTTCATATCGGCGCTTCTCCTTATCCGGCCTGGCCGCCGCACGAATAATCACCGAGGCGTCCGCACGCACTCCAAGGATTTCATGGAACACGTTGGCAGGATCCTGCCGGCCAAATAACGGGACGACCTGATCCGGATCCGGACCCGCCAGCATGGCGCATTTCGGCGTGAGAATCAGCACTGTCCCGTCTTTCAGAGACACAAACTTGCGCCAATCCACCGGGAAGGCGCCATGAGCGATGGCGGTATGAAGCTGTTTTGGAACGGGTCGCGGCATTTCTTCATGCTTTGGAAGAATTTGCCACAATTCGCCGCAGTAGTTGGGGCTGTCACTTGCCAGCAAAACCCCGAGACTCTTGTGCCAGGCGACCGGCCGGCAGCTCAGCAGGAAGCTAGCGACGATGCCGTCGTGCGAGTCGTCGCGGTCGGTGGCTTCCGTCGGCATCGAATAAAGCGGAATCCGAAGAAGGCATTTGCCGGCGGGCCCATAAACTCCAAGAGCGCTGCCGTGCTGATCGCTGAAGGTGACCGCGAGCCGGTCGCCGGGAATCGCGCAAGCGCCACGGACGTTAGCAATGCGCTCGCCAAAGGATTCGTCGGCCGACGAATCATCGTCTTCCACAGACCGGTAAAACCACAGAGACCTCGATGAATCGCCCTCGGTGTGGGTTCTTGCAATGACTTTTGCCGCAAAGGGGACGACTTCGATCGAGCGAGTGTGGAGAAAGATCCAGGCCCCTCGGTCGATCGATCGTTCCCCGATTGAGCAAAACCGCAGCTCCGGGCGCGCATTTCTGCCTTTGCCTTTCGTCGAAGCGACGACCATCAAAAGCGGTTGTTCCCCGGCAAGATAGTGCAGCGAATCAAACCGGTCGTCGGTCCCTACAGCCATGAGGCAGCGCTGCTTCAGGGTGTCGACGTCGATGATCCGTAGTTCGTTTTCCAACAACACCGCAACCTCCGCCGCCGACACGGCCGTCAGCGCCTTGATCGGTTTATCCAAACGTATGAACCTGTCCGGGACATGCGCGGCTCGGTGCGTTTTCATAACCGCCAGCCCTTCGCTTGAGGCCAATATGAGGCGGCTGATCTCGGGCAGCTCGCACGCACTACCCAGGACTCCAGGATTCGTCGGCCACGCCGCACGATAGCCATCGGGCTCCGGGGCCAACAGTAAGAAATCGGGCGAGCTCGGGCTCGCTTGGCGTACCGCGGTGAAATTACCGAGCGCCCCATGCGCAGCTTCCCACCAGGCATCGAGACCATCGTTCAAAAGATCTCCCCAGGTCGCAAGGAAGTTCATCGCTTCCACCAGCTCAACCCGCGGGGCGATTGAATCCAGCAAGCGCAGCTCCTGAATAACCTCGGCCAGCCTGGTCGCCCGGATCGGAAAGTGGAGCTGCGTCTCACGGTCGCTGTGGCCGGCAATGAGTTCCGCAACGCCGCCGATCGCTCCGCGGCGACGCGCCAGCCGTTCGATCACCATTTTGGCATTCCGACGCCCATGTGGTGGAAGCGTATCCGGAGGCCGCAATACCGCGTCGAATAAACATCCATGTAAATCGCATGTAAAGTCATCCATCGCTGCCGCAAGCCTTCGGTAGAGCCAGGTCGACCGCGAAAGTTTCTCAATGAGCTCGGTCCTGCCGCTCGTCAAGCCGGCAATCAATTGCGGCAGCCTCCGTGCGGCAAAATCTAAAAGGTCGGCGACCACGCATTCTTCGTTAGTCACGTCCAAGTCGAGCAGGCGGTCACTGAATTTTTCAAGGGGCGCCGTCTGATCAGATTCGCACAACAACGTGACAAGTCGCGCAATGAAGTCCCGATATAGCGCTCCGTTGAATTCATCGCAAGCAAATCGGCGCAAATTAGGGCTTGCAAACAGGCAGCATTGTTCTTGATTCGGCCCAGGCGTACACCTCAGCCAGCGGCGGACGCACGGCGGACCGCCCCCGGCGAACAGCATCCCCACCTCGTCTTCTTTCGCGTCAACCAAGCGGGCAATGTCATTAACGCGCCACGGTCGGTCATCCAACAGCGCGCACGTTCCAATGAACCGTTTCAGCAAATCGCTTTGGTCTGGGTAGCAGTCCTCAATGTCTTTGAGAAGGGCGCGATAATAATCATCGCCCTTTGCCAAGCGGAGCCCATCTGGCGTTTCAGGCCAGGCCCCTTCGTGGGTCCGCAAGCTGTCATTGAGCACTGCAAGGTCGCCGCCGGCTGCTGTCAGCATCGACGCCCGCCAGCCGGAATCCATCAGGTCACGAGCGATGTCCGCGCGCCCGGACTGCGCAAAGCGTTCGGCCCAACGATCGAGCAGCGCGAGAGCCGATTCATCCTCGTTGGCGAGGCTGATTTGAGTTTGAGTATGCTCAAGGTCGGCGATTTGCTGTGTGCCGACCACGACTAGGCATTCTTTCGCAATTCCGCGCAGATACCGCAAGATTGACAATTGCTCGTCCGGAGCGGCTTCGTCGAGTCCGTCGACGACAACGTCAATCGCGGCGTGTGTTGCGTTCGCGGCGATATAAATGCGTTTGAGCGCATCCGAATCGTCGAAGTCGGCTGCCTTCGCACGATGCATAGATGGCGGCCGAACGATGGTGAATCGTTCCTCAATCTGCGCGGCCAAAGCCTCCATCAGCCTGTCCTTCCCTTGCGGGTCATCGCGGTGGAAGCTGAACCAGCTTGGATAGTGGGGCAGGTCGTTGGCCCACATGCTCAAGAGCGTCGTTTTTCCGGCGCGGGCCGCGCCGACCACGGCACAGATACCGCGGCTCCCGATATTCAGTGAGTCGTCGCGCCAGGATTCCAGGTCGGCGAGCGGCTTTTCGCGCTTCACCGCACCGGCGGGGCAGGCGCGCTCGCGGGTTGCTTCCGGCAAGTCGCGCGAGCCAATCGGCGAACGCGGCGCGGCCGGACGCCGGCGACTTTCCCGCCGCCAGCGGTATTCTGTCAATCCGCTTTCGGCGCAGACGCGGTTCACTTGCCGCACAACATCGGCAAGCGAAAGGCCCTTTTGCAACAGCGCCAAGCGGACGCCGGGTACCGGCTGCGGTTCCGGTTGATCATTATCCGAATCGCGGCACGCGAAAAAGAGAAAGATTCCCGCCTCGGCCGCCGCCTGTAGCTTGAGGCTTAGATCGGTGACTCCTTGTAGCGTGCCATGCTCGTCCCAGCGGCCCGTGAAGCCGATGCCGAAAGGAAGCGGGCGTTGTTGTCGATCCGCCAAAAGCTGCATCGCCAACGACAAGCCGGCGGAATCAAGCCGGCCGATCGCATCGCCGTCCTTTCCGGCGAAATCCCTGAATTTCTCAAACCACGTTGGCAGCGCGGGGCATCGCTCGCTCACTCCGCCTTCGCCGACTGCGCGCAGCACCGTCTGCCAAACGTCGCGCCAAACCTCCGGCATCGGTTCGCCGGCCTGGGAAGAAGGCGCCGGTTCAATCCAAACGCTTGCGGCGAGATTCGATTCCACCCTGCGTCCGACGACTACGGGGAACCCAATATGCCGGCGTTCAGCACAGATCCGGGAACTCCGAATCGCACTGCCGAGGATGCCACGGTCGGCCCCGGCAACGGTGTATAGAGACGCGATGAAATCAGCGTGAGCCGCGCTGAATCGCGCGACGTCGTCAGTCGGCCAATTGCCGATAACGCGCGTGACCGCTTCTACGGCCACACCGCAAACCTCGTCGCTTGTGCCGAAGGCGCTCCATAACGGACGCAGGCTATCGAGAAGCTCCGCATTCCGCGAGAGCAAGAGCCGGCGGGCAAGCGTCTCCACTTGCGAGGCGCGGAACATCTGGCGCGCAGCGTGATGCGCGCCGGCCAGATCCGCCGAAAGTGAGCGAAGCTCGCGCGAGATCAGCTCGCGCGACGCCAACTCAACCCAGGCCGGAAACTGCCCGTGCCGCAAGAAATCAATGAGTGTTCCGTCGCGGAGCTTTCGGAGGCAGAACGCGAAATCGTCCACAGAATTAATGGCCGCCATTTGGGCTCTCATTTAGCAGCACATATTGGCGCTCACCCCGTGCCGTAACCAACGTAGCGGACACCTCCGCGTCCAGATCGCCCGGCCCTAACTCAAACGTGGCAACACCCAGCGAAAACGACGCGGCCCGTGTGCCCGCGCCGCCGAAATCTATTTCGGCCGAAACATACTCCTTCATTTCGTCCATGCCACCAATCAACTCGAGACGCCATCGCTTACATCCATTCGTGTCTCGATCGCGCCAAAACCGCACGGTGACGCTCCGGTCGCCCGCGACCGGCCGCTCCGTTTGCCGAAGGTGCTTCGCCTCCGCAACCGCGAGGCGACTGTCGTGCGAGCTCGCAGCCAAGCGGTGCTCCGGCTGCGCAGCGGCGGCGTCTCGTTTTGTCATTAGGAGCAGTTCCGACAGCGGCCGTCTTTGGGCCGCATGGCCTGCCGCCGTGCGTTCCAGTGTGCCGTCGAGCCACCAAGGGAGCGTTTCGACGAACGGACCTCGCACCATTTTGCGCCAGTTCTCAAGCAACGGCAGTTCGGTTGCGATCGACAGCAGTTGCATCTGCTCATCACTTTGCGCGACTTCGTCGGCCCGCTCGGACGCGTCAAGGATCTCACGCATCAGCCTTCCGAACTCGCCCGAGGAAGAGCCGCCCGCATCGAGATACTCCTGATAGTTCTCGTTAATGCCAATAAAGGCCGCCCAGGTTTGCATGAGCTGGTGCAGGATGCTCGTACACAACGCCACGTCTTCCACCGGCTCCGCATCGTCGAACCGTTCCGGCAGTTCGCGCGCATCGAGCGCCAAATGTTCCAGCGCGTGAATCAAACCGCGCAACGCAGCAGCGGTTATCTGGGCCGGCAATGGGCCCCGAAGTACCGATGCGACGTCCCTCGGCAATGCGATATCGTACAACCGGCAGAATCCAAGCGATGAGACCAGCCAATACGGTCCCGTAGTATCGGAATGGATTCCTGATCGCGACGGCAGCGATTCCCATTCCCGCACACGGTCCGCGGCCGACCAGGGGCGTTCGCGCTTCAGCGCCGCCTCGATGTCGGGCAGGCCAAGCGCCCAGCGTAGGTCATCGAAGTGCCCGAAATAGTCGGGTTCAAGTTGCTCGTCCATTTCCACCTACCGTCCGCCGATTATCGTTGGCGTTGGTGCCGAAGCGAAGATGCTTGCGACGCCTATCGGGTTTCCCAGGTCCATGTTGGAGTCGCCCATTCGCTGCCGGCGGCGCCGCCGACGAAGCCCCATATCTGTGGGTCGACAAATCGGATGTCGATGCACATTTCCGGCTGTCCGCCGATGACGCTCTTTTCGCGACGGTATCCTCGGTCGGGCAGCCGGCGCCGCTGCGAGACCGGATCAGCATCCGTGTGTTCGTAGACCAATTGCTTTAGTGCTATTTTCCAACGCCTGCTCTTGAATGCAACATTTCCTGTTCCAGTAGGATCAACGCTTGCCGCGCCCGTGAAGTAACAAGTCCGGAGCGTTTTTTCAGCCGCCGTGGAATTGACGACGGCAATTGCGCCTGACGGAAGCGGAAGCAACCAGCGTTGGCCGTCAACGCCGCGCGCACCAATCGACGTGTAAACCAAGACCAGCGGCTGGCTTAAGCACGATCGAACCTCACCCTCCAGAATTGCGAGAGCGGCCTTCGACGCATCAGCGGCTGGACCTTGGTCGAACGGCCCGTGGGGCGTGGCGGCGAGTTCTTTCACAATTGCCTCGGCGAACACATCACGCCAAGGTTCGCTACTCTTGCAAACGTGCTTTTCGACAAAATGCCGCCATGTCCGTTCCGACACAATGATGCTTGTGGAAGCGCCGCACGACGCAGTCGGCGTTGGGTCGGGGAGATTCTTCCACACCGCCATGATGTTCGGTTCACCCTTCATCGCGTAGCTCGCGCACGTAATCAAGCTCACCCAAGTGCTCTCGCTTGCGATACCAATGCTGCCTAAAGGCCGCGCGTGATTCCTGCATCGCATCCGCCAGCACCGCCAGCCATTCGTTCCATTGCTCAAAGTCGTTGGGCAGCGGCGGAAAAGGTAATGCCACGTCGCATTCGTCGCACCAGCTTTCCCACAATCGCCGCGGCACTTTCCGCGACAATTCCGTGGCCGCCAGAAGCCGAAGCCGGTCGCGAGGACGCCATGACTCGATGAGCCTTAGGTCGCGGTCCCCGAACGGTTCGTTCTCGTCGCCATCCGCGACATAAGAGCCGGCCGAGCCGCGCGAGTGCTCGAAATCGTCTGCTAGTTTATGGGTGGATTCGAGTTTACTCCGCCGTTTCTCCTTGCGCGTCACGTCAATGAGCAGGTAGTAGAGCGAGGTCCAAAGCCATCCGGTAAAGGGTCCGTCTGATGGACGATAATCTGCAATACGCGCCTTAACGCCACCGTCTCGCAGTTGACGAGGCGCAGTCATCGCGGCGATCGCCTCTTCAATGAAGTCGTGTGCAAGCTGCTGCGATACGCCACGATAGCGACACACTCGTCGCGCCGTTTCACGAACCAACGGCTCGAGCGCGCGGATCGCGGCGTCGATGGCGACAGCATCGGCATTCGACTGGATTATTTCAACCTGTCGTAGCAGGTCGTTCTCGTCTGTGGTGGCCATCGCGGTGGTGCGGCGTCGAACCCACGCTTTTTAGGAACTCTGAGCCATTGCAGGAAGAGATTGTAGCCGGTACGTGCCCGCACCGCGAGCTAGTCGCGCCGAAACTTTTTTGTCACGTCCGTCTCTGTCGGAGCGTTGTTGAGGGTGAGAGGCGCGATCTGGTCGGCAAAGGGCCGTCAGTGTGTTCGCCGAGATAAGTAAGGTCGAGACTGATGATGAATGGTTTGTGTTGGTCGTTGATGGCGTCGGTCGCGTTGGCGACCGGAACGGTCGCCCCAAGTTGGGGTCAGGATGCGAGCGCGATCGTTGATGAGGCGAAAAGCGTGGCAACGCCAAGGCAGCAAGAGTGGCTGAAGGCCACTCCGGAGCAGCGAGTGGGGCTGTCGGAGTTGTTGGGCGACGAGGGCGCTCGGGCGCTGGCGAAGAAGAACGGGTACGAGACGATTTGCGATGGGCTTAATCGCACGCTGCCGCAGGGGCCGGATCAGGCGTACCGCGCGACGAAGGGGCGCGTTGTGGTCTTTGAGGCCAAGGGCGGCTCGTCGCCGCTAGGGCATGCTTACGGCTATCAGCAGGGGACGCCCGAATGGGCCGTCGAATCGGCAAAGCACGTGCTCAGGAGCACCAAGGCGGGCGCGGTGGAAAAAAGGGCGGCAGGCGAAATTATCGAGGCCGCCGCGGAGCGCCGGCTTACCGTCGAAGTCGTGCGGACCAAACATCGCTTCGGTGAGCCGTTCGTGGCGGTTGTCGAGCAATCGCTCAATACCACCGACGATGCCGCAAGGTTGGCGCGAACGGCGCTCGACGCCCTGGCGCGGCCGGCAGCAACCGCCGTTGACGACGCGGCACGGGCGACAGAGCAGTTGGCCGAAGACGGCAGCCGCACCGTCGGTACGGTCGCCAAGATGACGCCGCGGGCGAAGCTAGGGCGCGCTGCGGGCAAGGTGCTCGTTCCCGTGGGCGTCGCCATAGATGGCGCCTATCGCGTGAAGGATGCCACGCACGTAGAACAACAGTTCGCGAGCGGGCAGATCACTCAGCACGAGCGAGAAGCCCGACATGCTAAAAACGGCGCCGGCCTTGTCGGTGGTTGGAGCGGCGCGTGGGCCGGCGCGGAAATCGGCGCCACGACGGGCGGTGCAATCGGCACGGCGATCGCGCCGGGACCGGGCACCGCCGTCGGCGCTGTTGTCGGCGGCGCCGCGGGCGGCGGCGCCGCGGGCGGCGGCGCCGGTTATTTCGCCGGCGAGGCTGCCGCTTCCAAAGCCGCCGAATGGACGGTCCAAAAGATTCATAGCACCGGCAACACGCTCCAAAGCGGCTGGAATTGGGCGTTCGGCGGTTAGGATACTGCGTTCTGGCCCCAGGATACTCCAAGGTATCCAGGGGCATTTCGTGTGCGCTTGTCGCCAGTTTTCATTCTGCCCGCGGATACAGCGAGTCTAGCGCCGTCTCTGGCTGACCGGCTTCGCGTCGACCATTCCGTAGATTCCGTAGCTGGTGTCAAACTCGTCGAGGTCTGGTACAAACCTCAGTTCGGGCTCCACGTGCGCGAACGCAAACCCCGACAGACGGCGTCCTGGCTCAAGAAAGCTAGTTCGACGACCGCCTCCTGATGGCGAGTATCTACCGTTGGGGAGTCTGAGTGTCGATCACTTTCCCTGCGCAAACCGGTGCCCGGTCGTTTCCACGTCGGCCTTGTAGAGCGAGGTGCGAGCGGTGATGTAAAGCGTCTTGAACTCCGGGCCGCCGAACGTCACGTTGGCCGGCGGTTCGGGCACCTCGATGATGCCCAGATGCTTGCCGTCGCGATCGACGACTTGCAGGCCCAGCCCGGTGGCGATGTAAAGATTGCCTTGGGTGTCGATCGTCAGTCCGTCACCGCCGCGGCCCTGCTGCCCATCGGGCTGTTTCAGCCGGCAGAACACTTTGCCTTTACCGAGTTTGCCCGGCGACTCAACCGGATAGGCCATCACTTCTTCCTGCATGCTGGGCACGACGTAGAGCGTCTTTTCGTCGGTCGACAGAATCACGCCGTTGGGCGCTTTGAGATCGTCGATGAGCCGTTTCACCA
>DATLUO010000056.1 GCA_035533075.1 Pirellulales bacterium
GGCGCTACCGATTGCCGACCGAGGCCGAGTGGGAGTACGCCTGCCGGGCCGGCAAGAGCGAGGCGTATCGCTGGAGCGCGCGGCGCACGCCCGACGACAAGTCGGGCGAAGCGGCGGGCATCGAGCCGGCGCTCGCCGTGACCAAGGTCGGGGCCTATCCGGCCAATGCGTTTGGGCTCCACGACATGCGGGGCAACGTATGGGAGTGGTGCGGCGACTGGTTCGATCGCACGTATTACGGCCGTTCGCCGCTCGCCAATCCGCAGGGACCCGCCGAGGGCTACCTCAAGGTCGTCCGCGGCGGCGACTGGATTTTTGTGGGCGAAGTTTGCCGCATCAACTACCCCATCATGTCTCCCTGGCAAAAAAGCCCGTTCGTGGGTTTCCGCGTCGTGTGCGAGGCGGGAGAATAGATTCCGTGCCATGACTGAAGACAGGCCCGAGCGAGAACCTGAACTGACGCCGCGGGAAGTCCGGCAGTGGGCCGAGTTTTGCTGCTGGACGACGCTGGCGTTGGCCCCCTTTCTCTACTGGGTCAACGGTCCCGCCGTTTCCACGGACCAGTTTGTCGTCAGAACGGCGCTGGTGGTGCTGGCGGCCGCCGGCGCCAGCACGCTTCGACTCTTCGCCTGGCGCGCGCGGGGCCGCGGCAGGCGCGGCCGCGGTGGCAGATAGGCCGTGTTAGGCCGAAGGCCGGCGGCAGTGCTGATAGGCCAGGATCACCTCGTAAAGGTCGGTGGAGATGGTGATCTCGTCGTCGGCAAAGTCGCGCAGCCAGGTGCGCTCGCTGCGGACCGCGTCGGCCAGCAAGGGGAAGATTTCGCCCACGCGGGCCCGCACGGTGTTCTCGTCGTCGGCGGTCGCGGTGGCGGCAGTCGAGCTGCTTTCGGGACCATAATACACGCGCAAGCGGCATCGTGCCATGAATCGCTTCCTTACCTACTGGCTGTGGCATGCAAAGACGGCGCATTCGCAAACGCCCGCCGTCTCCGAGGGCGTGCCACCTGTATCGACAAGAAGCAACCTGCGGATTGAGCCATTTATCTGGAACTTGCCCTTTGATCGGGAAACAGCGAAAATGCGCAATCTATAGAGGCCCGCCGCGTCGTGCGGCAGCCGGCACCGGCCGCAAACCGGCCGCTTTTCACTGGCCGCTAATAAACCCCTAACACTCCGCCATTACCCTGCTTACTGATTCAAACCAAGGCGTTGGGCGATAACGAGGAGTATCTTGGTGATTCGCAGCTCATTATTCGTTCGCGGCCTGCTGCTGATGGGCCTGGCTCTCGGCTGTTCTCAACAGACGAAGACATCCGCTCCCCGGCAGCCGTCACCGTCGACCGCCGAGGCGCCACAAAACGAGAGTGCCAAGAGCGACGGCGTGGCCTCCGCCGGACCTTCGGAGAACGAGCCGGCCATTTCTGTGCCTCGTTCCGCCGGCCCGTCCGTCGTCAGCGTCGACGAAAACCTACCGAAATATGAATCCGTCGAGGGTGTTTCGGGCACGATCAAGAGCATCGGCTCGGACTCGATGAACAACCTGATGGCGTTCTGGACGCAGGGCTTCCAGAAGTTCTACCCGAACGTGCAAGTCGAGGTGGAAGGGAAAGGGTCATCGACCGCTCCGCCTGCCTTGATCGCCGGCACCGCCAACTTCGGGCCGATGAGCCGCGAAATGAAGAACAAGGAACTTGGCGAGTTTGAGGCCAGATATGGCTATAAGCCGACCGCCTTGAAGACCAGCATCGACATGCTGGCGGTTTATGCTCACAAAGACAATCCCATCAAGGGCCTGACGCTGCAGCAGATCGACGCCGTGTTTTCCAAGAACCGCAAGGGCGGCTACCCGGAAGACATCAGCACCTGGGGCCAGCTTGGCCTGACCGGCAAATGGGCCAAGCAGTCTCTCAGTCTTTACGGCCGCAACTCGGCGTCGGGCACGAACGGCTATTTCAAAGAACACGCCCTGTTCGGCGGCGACTACAAGGATTCGGTCAAGCAATTGCCCGGCAGCGCCTCGGTGGTGCAAGCCATCGCCACGAACCCCAATGCCATCGGATACAGCGGCATTGGGTACATGACGGCCGACGTGCGGGCGGTGCCCCTCTCGGCCGAAGACGACGAGGATTTCGTGCCCGCCGAGCCGGAAAACGGATTCAATGGGTTGTACCCGCTCAGCCGTTACCTGTACCTTTATGTCAACTACGAACCGGGCAGCGAGCTCGATCCTCTGCGACGCGAATTCATCCGTTTTGTCTTCAGTCGCGAGGGCCAGCAGGAAGTGATCAAGGACGGCTACCTGCCGGTCGACAGCAAGACGGCCGTAAGCGCGCTGCAGTCGATGGGTCTGAACCCTGAACCCTGAACCCTTTCCTGTGCCGACGACGTTTACAGGCCGCACGCGACAGCGCCGCACCAAATGGACGGTGCGCGCGGCCGACACGTTCGCACACGGATTGATTGTCGCCGGCGGCATCGGCACCATCGTCGCCGTGTCGATGGTTTGCTTGTTCCTGGTTTGGTCGGTGCTGCCGCTGTTCGAATCGGCAACCATCGAATCGCGGGCCGAGCATGCGTCTGGCTGGCCGCAAACGCCCGTGTCTCTCGCGGTCAACGAACATGGCGTTGCGGGTTGGGCGCTGTTGCCCGACGGCGAGATCGACTTTTTCCGCCTCGATGCGGGGCACGAAGCCCAATCGGTCGCTCGACGAAAACTCAGCGACGGCGCAGCGTTTACTTGTGCCTCGTCGCAACTCAACGACGACCGAATGGCCTTTGGGTTTGCCGACGGAAGCGTGCGCCTGGGCACGGTGGAGTTTCACACGGCGTTTGTGCCGCAACGCGAAGTCAGCGAGCAACTGCGGCACTTGGATGTCGGCGACGCCACGGTCAGTAACGAGTCGGTCGTCGAACGGGCGGCGGAGAATCAGTTCCGGCGGCACCAACTCGCCGTCGATCTCCAGCAACCGGTCAATATCTCGCCCGCCGCCATCGAGCTGATCGATGTCGCTTGGCGTTCCACCAGCGCCGTGGTGGGGAGCTACGCGGCCGACGGAAAGATCCGGCTCAGCGTGCTCAAGCCGCTTCGGGTGCCGCAGGCCCAGCAGCCCGCTTTCAAAACCCACACACTCGAATTGCCGCCTCCGGCCGCGGGCCATCGCCACAAGCCGTTGGCGCTGTTCGTGTCGGGCGTGGCCGACAACTTGTTTGTCGCCTGGCAAGACGGCACGCTCCTGCGATACGACCTGCAAAGCCTTCTGAAGCCTCGCATCGCCGAAGAAATCGACCTCCTCTCCCAGCCGGGCGAGCAACTGACCGCCGTCGACATGCTCGTCGGCAAGGCGACGCTGGTGGCGGGCGACAGCAGCGGCAACGTTCACGGCTGGTTCCGTGTCAATAAGACCGATGCCTCGGAGGACGGCGATGTTCCAGCGGCTGCGTCGAGGATGGTGGCCGCACACCTGCTTGAAGGCCCCGGGGCCGCGGTCACGTCGCTGGCCCCCAGTCCGCGCAGCCGCGTGTTGGCCGTCGGTTATTCCGACGGCAGCGGGCGATTGTTCTATGTGACCAATGATGCCCTGCTCGCGGCGCCGCTGGCCCCGCACGAGCAACCGCTTTCGCGCCTGGCGCTTTATCCTCGCGATGATGGCCTGCTCGGCGTCGCGGGCAACCAGCTCGAACTGGCCCGCTTCGATGTGCCCCATCCCGAAGTCACGCTCTACTCGCTGTTCATGCCCATTTGGTATGAAGGCTACGACGCCCCTTCGCACGAGTGGCAATCGTCGGGCGGCACCGACAATTTCGAGCCGAAGCTCGGCATGACCAAGCTGGTGTTCGGCACGTTCAAGGCCACGCTTTATTCGCTGTTGATAGGCGTGCCGCTGGCGCTGTTGGCGGCGGTCTACACCAGCGAATTCCTGCACAAGAAAGCGCGTGCCCGCATCAAGCCCACCATCGAACTCATGGCCAGCCTGCCCAGCGTCGTGCTCGGTTTTATCGCGGCGCTGGTGCTGGCGCCGATCATCGAGCGCGTGCTCCCCACGATCCTGGTGGGCATTGCCATCGTGCCGCTGACCTTGCTCACCGCCGCCTTCGCCTGGCAATTGCTGCCGAAAGTTTGGCGAGTGCGACTCAATCCCTGGCGATTCACGGCCATGTGCCTTACGCTGCCGCTGGGCGTTTGGCTGGCCACGGTGCTCGCCAGGCCCGTTGAACGGCTCCTCTTTTCCGGCGACATCATGCTCTGGCTTTCGGGCCGCGTGGGCAGCGGCACGGGCGGCTGGCTGCTGATGCTGCTGCCCATGTCGGCCTTGGTCAGCGCCTGGGTTCTGGCCCACTATGTGAATCCCTGGCTGCGGTCGCGATCGGCGGAGTGGGGAGACGCGAAGACGGCTGCGATCGAGATGGCCAAGTTCCTGGCCGGCAGCCTCGCGTCTTTCTCGTTCGCGCTGGCCTTGTCCTGGACGCTGACGGCGGCCGGTTTCGATCCTCGGGGCACGTTCGTCGGCACCTACGAGCAGCTTAACGCGCTGGTGGTCGGCTTTGTGATGGGCTTCGCCGTGATACCGATTATCTATACGATCGCCGAAGACGCGCTGTCGACCGTGCCCGAACACCTCCGCTCGGCCTCGCTGGGCGCCGGAGCGACGCCTTGGCAAACCGCCGTCCGCATCATCATTCCCACCGCCATGAGCGGGCTTTTTTCGGCTGTGATGATCGGCCTCGGCCGAGCGGTCGGCGAGACGATGATCGTGCTGATGGCGGCCGGCAACACGCCCGTGCTCGATTGGAACGTCTTCAACGGCTTCCGCACGCTGTCGGGCAACATCGCCGAAGAGTTGCCCGAAGCGGTCAAAGACAGTACGCACTATCGCACGTTGTTCCTGGCGGCCCTCGTGCTGTTCGCGCTCACATTCGTGTTGAACACCATTGCCGAGCAGGTTCGCCAGCGGTTCCGCAAGCGGGCCTTTCAACTATGAGCATCCCTGCCATCACTCCCGCCGTGGAACCGAACAGCGTGCCGCCGCGCACCGCCGTCGGAACGCGTCCCATGCGCCGCAAGGCGCGCACGCCGCTGAGCGCGCACGGGGAGCCGATGCTCTGGCTGACCGGCGGAGCCCTGGCCATCGCCCTGGTGATGATTGTCGTCTTGTTGGGCTTTATCTTCTTTCAAGGCATCTCGACGTTCTGGCCGGCGCCGCTGGTGCAGCTTCGCTTGCGCGACGGTCGAACGGTCCTGGGCGAAGTGACGCGGCGCGAAACCTTCCGGCCTGAAGAGCCGTTCTATGCCACGCTCGAAGGGCCGTTGGCCGGTGAGGTAAGGGCGCAAGTGGTGGCCGCGGGCGGAGTCACCGATCGCGAGCTGCTCAGAACCGGCAATTTCGAATTGACCAACACGCACTTCCAATGGGTCAGCGATGTGCTCATCGAGCGCCAAGTTGAGCCGCCCTGGGCGTTGCTGCTGGAGCGACTGAGTTGGGGCCGTTTCTATGGCTTTCCCGCGCAATTCTTGACCGACGGCAAGGTCGTGGCCGACACGCCCGAAGCGATCTGGGATGAATTTCAAGAACGGCACGGCGAGGTGCGTGAGCGCTGGCAGCGCCGCCGCGACTTGGAAGCGCAAATCGGCCGCGTCAACGATTCGTTGGAAGATGCCCGCCTGGAATTGCGGGGAATCGAGCTGCGCGGCGGCAAAGACACGCCCGAATGGACCGCCGAGCGGCGGCGCCTGGAAGTGATACAAGCACGGGCCGATCGAAGCCTGGCCGAGATCCAGCCCAAGATTCAGGCCATCGTCAAGCAAAACAACCGGCACCAATTGGTGCTCTCCACGGCCGACGGGCAAACGGCGCAGCTCGCGCTGGCCGACATCGTGCGCGCGGTGCCCGCCAACCAGCTCGGCTTCGGCGGCAAGTTGCAGGTTTATCTCTCGCGCTGGTGGGAGTTCCTCACCGACGATCCGCGCGAAGCGAACAGCGAGGGAGGCGTTTATCCGGCGATCTTCGGCACCGTGCTCATGACGCTCTTGATGACGCTGGCGGTCGTTCCGTTTGGCGTCCTGGCGGCGCTCTATCTGCGGGAGTATGCACGCGGCGGCGCGATCGTGTCCGCCGTTCGCATCGCCATCAACAACCTGGCCGGCGTCCCCAGCATCGTGTTCGGAGTGTTTGGTCTGGGCTTCTTCTGCTATATCGTGGGCGGGTTCATCGATCGTGGACCGAGTCGACCTTGGCAGCCCGGACCTTGGTTTGGCGGCGCGGCCCTGCTGGTGGTCGTCACGATGGCCGCGGTGGTGCTTTCATGGCTCAGTCTCCGGCCGGGGGCCCAAGGTCGGAAGCTGCTCGGACCGTCGGCGCTGGTCCTCTGGCTGGGCACTGCGGCGTTGACCGTCGTGGTGCTGGCCCAGACGCCGTTTTTCCACGGCTTCTTTGCGGCCCGCGCCGCGGCCGGCAGCCCGACCTATGGCAAAGGCGGCTTGATCTGGGCCTCGTGTACGCTGGCGTTGTTGACCCTGCCGGTCGTCATCGTGGCCACCGAAGAGGCCTTGGCGGCCGTGCCGCGGTCGATGCGCGAAGGCTCCTATGCTTGCGGGGCGGGTAAGTGGCAAACCATCCGCCGGATTGTGTTGCCGCGGGCCATGCCCGGCATTATGACCGGCATGATCCTGGCGATGGCCCGCGGCGCCGGCGAAGTGGCCCCCTTGATGCTGGTGGGTGCGGCCAAATTGGCGCCCAAGTTGCCGCTCGACGGCGTAGCGCCCTTCTTGCACCCGCAGCGCAGCTTCATGCATCTGGCGTTTCAGGTGTTCGATCTCGGTTTTCAAAGCCCGAACAGCGAGGCGGCCAAGCCGATGGTCTTCACCACCACCTTGCTCTTGATCGCGATCATTGCCATGTTGAACCTGTCGGCGATTTGGCTGCGCGGCCGGTTGAGCCGCCGTTTTATGACCACACACTTTTAGATGAGGGATGAGGGTTGAGAGATCAGGGATGACGAAAGGAGGCATTAGGCGTTGGGCGTTAGGCTTTAGGCACGATCTTCAAATCGTACCCCAACGCCTAACGCCTAACGCCTAACGCCTAGCGCCCAACGCCTAATGCCCCTCATCCCTCATCTCTCATCTCTCATCCCTGATCCCTCCCTATGAGCATCCCCAGTTCCTCAGTTCCGTCGCCCCGAACGAACCGCTCCGCCGAGCAGGCGAATAAAGCACGCAAGCTCGGCATCACGGGCCGGCTCGACGCGATCGCGCGCGGCGAACCGGTCCCGGTGGAAACGCATCCCACGGTCCTTAACGAGGATCCGGTGCTGGAGATCGACGGTTTCTGCCTCTGGTACGGGCAAAAGCAGGCCCTGTTCGACGTCTCGATGCCGATTCCACGCGGCAAAGTCACCGCGCTCATCGGGCCTTCCGGCTGCGGCAAGTCAACCCTGTTGCGGAGCGTCAATCGCCTCAACGACCTGATCGACAATGTGCGCGTCTCAGGCGACATGCGTCTCAACGGCGACACGATTTATCACACGCGCGTGGACGTGATCGAGCTGCGCAAGCGGATGGGCATGGTCTTTCAAAAATCGAATCCCTTCCCCATGAGCATCTTCGAGAACGTCGTCTATCCCTTGCGCATCGACGGCGAGCGCGACCGCGGCGTCTTGGAAGACGTTTGCATGCGCAGCCTGCAAGGAGCGGCGCTGTGGGACGAGGTCAAGGACCGTTTGCACGAGAGCGGCCTGAGCCTGTCGGGCGGGCAACAGCAGCGATTGTGCATCGCACGGGCCATCGCCGCCGAGCCCGAGGTGCTGCTCATGGACGAGCCTTGTTCGGCGCTCGACCCCATCGCCACCGGCAAGATCGAAGACCTGATTCGCGAGCTGCGCGGCTCGTATTCCATCCTGATCGTGACCCACAACATGCAGCAGGCCTCGCGCACCAGCGACTACACGGCCTTCATGTACCTGGGCCGCGTGCTCGAATATGGGCCAACGCAGGACATCTTCACCAAGCCCTGTCTGAAAGACACCGAAGACTACGTGACCGGGCGGTTCGGCTAAACGCCGCGAGCGGCCTTGCCGCGTGAGCCTACCAAATTGTCAAAGAGCCGCGGCGACGCTTGAGCGTCGCGCTGCCCGACTCGTCACGAACGGGCGGCGACGGACCGCCGCCCTCGTCTCATCTTCGCCAGGCGATGTGTTGGCAGCGGCCGGACCGGGCGGTCCGGCCGTCTTGCCGCCGGCGAATTACCGTTGCGGAAAAACAATTACCGTTGTCAAAAACAAAAATCGTCTCAGCAGAATGCTTGCTCTAAAGCCATTGCACCAAACAGGTTGCGGCGATGCCAATCGGGCCTTCCGAAACGTGCCCGCAACCATAAATCTAGGGGGTATGGGTGATTTTGGATTCTCGATTTTGGATTTTGGATTGGCGGTCGCCGTCGCTCATTTTTCTGTCGGGTAATCTTTCTGTCATTCCTCTCGTTCTACCGCACGGCTGGCTTGGCATGGATCCAACTTTTCCACCCCGCGCGAAGATTTCGTCGGCCGCTCGCGTCGGCCAACCGCTGGCTCCGTTCGTCATTGGTGCTTTGCCCGTTCCCGCTGTTCTACCTCCTGACTGGCTTGGAGGCAGCCGAACGTACACGTGCGCAACAATTCGGCACCGCCGCCGGAAACGGGCGGCCTGGGACCGCGATACGCAAAAATCCCGTGTTTCATCGGCTTTCGCAAATTTGCGCAAGCCGATCGGCACTGGCGGCCGCGCGAGGCCGCTGCTCAATTCTTAGGCACGGCTGACACTCTGCCAACCACTAACCCCTAACCCCTAACCATCGGCCCGCTTTTTTGCCGTCTGCCAGCAATACGGTTGGCGACCGCCAAAAAATCCCGCCGCAGGCTGTTTCATTCTCCTTTTTCCGCTGAAGATGATGCCGGCGGCGCGGGCCTTCGGTTCCCGACCGCCGATCCGCTCGCGGAGCGAGCGGGCTACGTAGCCCGCTTGCTCCGCAAGCGGGAGGGCGGTCGGGAAACGGCGGCCCGCTGCCGGAAGCGGTTGTTGGGCGCGTCGTTTGTAGACTGCCAACGTACACCTCCGCCGGGCAAGCCGGCGGCATCCGCTCGGAACCAACACATTCTTGTGTTCTATCTCGCGACTGGCTTGGGTTGGATCGGTTGCAGGCATCCATGCACGTGGCTCCCTGTGTTCTACCGCGCCGTTGGCTTGGGACCGGATCTTTTCGACTTCTCACCGCAGCTCGACGAACGCCGGCGACGCTGCTTCGCCGCACGGACCAAAGAATTGCTCAAAGAAAAGGCAGTCAGGCGACCACTATGCACATCATTTAAGCAGCCGCCAAAAACCCCTCTATCAGGTCAAACCATGGGCAAAAACGCCGTGTTTCATCCATGGGCGCAAATTTGCGCCCACGGTGCGGCGTTCGGTCGCGGTAGGCCGCTGCTCAATTCTTAGGCACGGATGACACTCCCAACCGCCAACCACTAACCACTGACCACTGACCACTGACCACTGGACACTAACCACTGACCAGGAGCATTGGGCAGCACCGAGTAAAAGCCCTTCCGTCGGGTTAGTTGGTAGGCAAAACCTCGTGTTTCGCCGGTGTGTGCAAATTTATATACACCGTGCGCGGGGGGGGCGGCCGAACGGCCGGCGTCACTGCTCAATACTTCAGCAAGGACGACCGACCACCGGCCCCCTTTTTTTCCCGTCTACCAGCAATACGCTTGGCGACCACCACAAAATCCACCCCCGCCGAAGAATTCCGGCAGGGTCGCCTGCCACCGGCCGCTAACCGTTAGACGCACTTCCGCCCTAAAAGTTCCTCCCCGTTCCTTTGCCGCGGGGCACGCATCGCCGACCATCGGCCCGCTGTTTTTCCGCTCTGCTAGTAATACGACATGGAGCCGCACAAAATTCCACCGCAGCCTCTTTGATCCTCTTTTTTCCGTTGAAGGTGACGCTGGTGACGCGGGCTGCCGTTTCGCGACCGCCGATCCGCTCGCGGAGCGAGCGGGCTACGTAGCCCGCTTGCTCCGCAAGCGGGAGGGTGACCGCGAAGCGGCGGCCCGCTGCCGGAAGCGGTTGTTGGGCGCGTCGTTTTGTAGACTGCCAACGTACACCTCCGCCGGGCAAGCCGCCGGCATCCGCTCGGAACCCAAACGGGCGTCAGGTACACGCTCGTCGTCCCGCGTTCATTCTTGAATTCTATCTCGCGACTGGCTTGGGATGGATCTGGCACGCGCGAATTGACGGCTTACGGGCAATTCGACGTTATGCTGGCATTCTTCCCGCCACGATCTGGGCTTGCCCCAGTCGGGCGCTGATTGACCGCCGGAGGTCGCCTTTTTTACAACCCTCTTCGTCCTCTTCTGGGCACCGTGCGTCCGCAAGTGTGGGCAGGAATTGCGCACTGACTGCGGCGCGCCATGCAAGGCAGCGAGCCACATGCGCCACGGAAAAACATCCAGCTTTTGACCGATCATCATCGGATGTTCTGCTGGGCCAGGAAATCGATCTGGTCGGCGGCGTCGAGGCGATTGGTCCAATTCTCGGTCTGGTGCGTCCAGAAAAACTCGAACTGGCTTAGCAACTCCGGCGCGCTCTGCCGCAAGTAGTCGGCACATTTGGCCCTGCCCTCGGATGCCAGTAAATAGAGCAGCCATGAGCGGCGATTGCCAGTCGCGGCTTTCAGCAAACGGACGGCTATTGGAACCGGATTGCAAGCGCTGCGCAACACGGCGCGGATAATGCCCGCTGAACGTCGGGCATCGTCGCCCACCTCTGCCAGAACCGCCTCGACGTTCTCTTCTGTGACGACCCGAGAGCCGGCCACGATCGCGAGCTATCCTTGGGGCGACTTGCCTGCTTACTTGACCGACATGGAAGAAACGATGGCGAAGGATTTCTACCGCACTGAATACGGCCGCGCGGTTCTCACACGGGCAAAAGATTATCTGCCCTGCCTGCCGGACGCCTCGGTCGATCTGATCATGACGTCGCCGCCCTTCGCCCTGCTGCGGCAAAAGGCGTATGGCAATCTCGACCAGGCGGAGTACATCGATTGGCTGGTCTCGTTCGGCCCGCAAATCCGCCGCGTGCTGAAGGACACGGGCAGCTTCGTGCTCGACTTGGGCGGCGCTTACCAGCGTGCCTTCGCCAAAGACAACGGCGGCGCGCTCCCCTCGAACCTGCTTCAATACCCCAACACCGAAAGCAACTCGCTGCACATTCGGCTCTGCAAAGCGCGCGGCATCGAGCCGCATCCCGCGCGTTTCCCGAAGGCCTTGCCCGAATTCTTCATCAAGCTGCTCACGCAGCCGGGCGACCTGGTGCTCGACCTGTTTGCCGGCTCGAACACGACGGGCGAGGCGGCCGAATCGCTCGGCCGCCGCTGGCTGGCCTTGAGTGCAATCGCGACTACCTGATCGGCTCGGCCTTTCGCTTCATGGCCGAGTGGCCGGAGGAGGACGTCGCCGCGTTCGTCGCTGCCGCGCGAGGTAGTGACGGCGAAACGCTCATGGTGTTTCCGGCGCAGAAGGCGATATTTTGAGAGCAGGGATCGGCGCTAGGGCACAATGTTTTGCCACAGGTCCGCGGCCACGAACCGCGAAAGATGACCGACGTTTGTGGTCGCGATGGTGAATGGAACGCCCATCGTCTCGGCTTGGCCAACGAGAATCATGTCCGCGTCGATGGTATCGTCGCCTGCCGTGGGCTGACCCTGCTGCCGCGTCTGCGCCCAGACTTCGGCCGCTCGGCGCATCGCCGCGGTGGTGATCGGCAGATACTCTGTTGCTCGCTCAAGAGCGTCCAGGCGGCGAACGCTGGCCAGCTTGCCGGCCCGCAGCAATTCGCGCCGCAGCTCATAGTCGATGATTTCCGGAACGACGACGCGGCAACCTGCCGCGACGATCTGCGCCAACCATTGAGCGCAGGGCTGAGACGCCGCCTTTCGCGGCGGCGCGGTGAGCAGTCCCAGCGGCCCGGAATCAGGTAGAATCAGCCGAACCACCGTTTTTGTCCCGCAGGATGTTTTCGAACAGCTTCCGGTAGGAGGCGCGGTGCTCGTCTAGCGCGCGCAAAAGGGCGGCATTCTCCGCGGCAGCCTCATCGGACAGCCTTTGATCTTCATCGGCCCATTGGCACAGCATGGCGACTGCCGCCGCGCGCCGCTTTTCGTCGTCGTGTGGCAGATGCTTATCGAGCAGCTCGATGGTCACCGCATCCAGCGATACGCCGCGCCGCTCGGCCTCCTGGCGCAGCCGATCCTCAAGTTCGGGCGAAAGTGATAGGTCCAGAACCATGCCGCCATTCTAGCCAATAACCGCGTCAAAAACCAAAGGCCCCAGACCAACTGCCTGCTGACCACGGACCAATGGCCACTCGGAATTCTTCATCAAGCTGCTCACGCGGCCGGGCGACCTGGTGCTCGACCTATTTGCCGGCTCGAACATGGCGGGCGAAGCGGCCGAATCGCTCGGCCGCCGCTGGCTGCTCTATCCCCTGTGCCCTGTTCCCTGTGCCCTATCCTGGCTCCGCCTTCCGCTTCATGGCCGACTGGCCGGATGGCGAGGTCGCCGCAAGCGCGGGCCGCTCGACTCATGCGCCGGCCGCATCATCGTCCGCCGCGGATTGACGCAATTCGTCGAGTAAATCGGTGTCGCGCAGCACGCGGATGCCAAACCCCGCGCAATAGGCTTGCACGTTTAGGTGCAGCAAGTGGCGATCGCGCGTGCAGATGACGTCGACGTGTCCGGCCACGCCGGTTTGCACCACGAAGTTGTCGTCTGGATCCGAGGAGACGGCCGCAGGCGTGCCGGACGGAAGCGTAACGTGCTCGGCGGCGGCATCGAGACTGGTCGCGAATTCTTGGCGTTCTTCGGGCGTCAGCCGGTGCTGTGCAACCAGACGCGGGTAGTCGAGCACGCGCACGAGTTCGACGAGAATCTCGCGCAAGATGACGATTACGTGCTCCTCGGCTTGAAGCAAGCCGAGGAGTTCGCGGGCCGGACCGGTCGCGTTCTTCGTGGCGCGGACAAGTACATTCGTGTCGAGAACAACCCTCATGGCTCGAAGGTTGGGCGGACGTGTTTCATCGCCTCGTCCACTGCCTCGTCGAATCGTTCGTCGGGCACACCGCGCATGTTGTCAGCCGCGCGGTCAAGGATTCTTTCCATCCGTTGAAAAGCTGCCCGACGTTCTGCTGCCGGAGGCGCCGCGTGCGGCGCCGACAGCACGACCGTCACGTCTTCGTCGTCGCGCAGCGGCCGACCGAATTGCCGCTCAAACCACTCGCGCGCCGGACTCTCCAGGTCCTTTGCGTGGCGGACGACGATTGGGCCGGTTGGTGCTTCAAGCGGTGCCGTGTGCTCCATACGCCCATCCTAGTTTTTGATCCTTGGCGCGGCAAGCCGACGGATACGCCTATGGGCGGCGCGGACCGCTGAAGAGTCGGCCAATGCCCCAGGGGCAGAAGCAGGCTGACGCCTGACACGGACCGCTGTCAGCCAGGCGACCTGGTGCTCGACCCAGTTGCCGGCTCGAACACGACCGGCGAAGCGGCCGAATCGCCTCGGCCGCCGCTGGCTCGCCCTGGAGCGCAATCGCGACTACATGACCGGGCGGGCCAGACCGGCCGTGGCCCGCCACTGCCGAACGCGACGCTCGAACGTGCGGCATTGGCTCTGCGTGAGCCGCTCCGGGCACTCTCTCTGAAGCCAGTCGAACAGAGTTTTGGCCTGCAGGCGGGGCTCCGCTTCAAGCCTTGCTTGGACTTTCAGCCACAGCTCCGCGAACGGATCCTTGCGCGTTCGATAGGCGCGTGGCTGTTTCAGGGCGCTCGGCAGGGTGCCCAGCAAGCGATACTTGCGTGCCGTTTTCTCGTCCATTCCAGCCCTCCTGGCGGCAATCGCCAACGTCTTTTCTGACTGAATGTCCCGAAAAAGCGTTCGTACTTGTCCATCCGCGACCATCGCAAAGCTCCTGTGGGAAAGGAGTTGCGAATATGGCCGATCTTTTCAAAACCGGGAATTCTGGCGTGGTTCAAAGCAGGGTAACACTTCCCGTTGGAGTTCTGCCAGCACCTCCTGCCGGAAGTACCTGCCGCTGCGTTGGTTACGTCCTGACGCGGCCCACGCAGGGCGGCGAAAGCTGTTACCCTGAGATTCCTTGATTTGAACCACGCCAAGAATACAAGTGTCGTGGTCCTCCCGCGCGTCGCAAACCTGATCTATACATAAGGTTACGACGCTGCTCGAACGCATCAACATTGGCTTATAAAAGCTTTTAAGCATCATTTCCTCGCGAAGGTCCATTCACCAAATTGCCAAAGACCCGATGCCCGCGCTCTCGCGTCGCCCGCCTCTCTCCCTCGCTCACCGGAAGAGGGCCGGAGTGAGGGAGTCCAAATCCGTTGTTTCCCGTTGTTCTACCCGCCAACTGGCTTGGGTTGTTTCGGGATCATCGCTCATCCATCATATCTTATCGAATTGTCAACAATTTAATCAGCAAAGTTAATTCATGCGTACACATTTGGCAGCCAGCCCGACAACGATACCTTCAGGTGGTTCGATGGCGAAAAACGCCGTGTTTCGCCGGTGTGGGCAAATTTGCCGACACCGTGCGCCGCCGAGCGGCATCCGGCGGTCGCGCTAGGCCACTGCTCAATCTTTAGGCATGACTGCGGACGACGGACCACGGGCCACGGATCACGATCAGTTAGACGCCGCCGCGGCTGAAAAGTTGCCGGCCTTCGTTCCGCCTGCGCCGCTTGCCGAGAATCCCTCGCCGTCACTTCGAGCCAGCCAGACCCGAAGAGATTCCGGCATGGGGGGGCTTGCACGGCTGAAATAGGTTGCTACCCTATTGAAATCGTTGCCCGCCACGTTCCCGTTTCTTGGGACTGGGGGGCCACAACAAAAACGACCGACCGCCGACGACCTCGGCAATTCTTGCCGACAACCGCCAGACGGCCGATCACCGGAGTCTGTGATATGCGGTGGTTGTCAAGGTCAGATCCTCCGGCTCTCCGGCTCTCCGGCTCTCCGGCTCTCCGGCTCTCCGGCTCTCCGGCTCTCCGGCTCTCCGGCTCTCCGGCTCTCCGGCTCTCCGGCTCTCCGGCTCTCCGGCTCTCCGGCTCTCCGGCTCT
>DATLUO010000057.1 GCA_035533075.1 Pirellulales bacterium
AGCTGCCCACGAGCCCTGTTGCACGTGGGGGAAAGGGGGCGGTTTCTCAGCAAACTGCGCCTGCGATACAGCCACGCCCCCCTTAAGTATTATATCGAGTCGAATGTGTAATCGAGCCGGGGTGGTGAATAGGTTGGGCTAACGCCTAATGCCTACTTGACATGCCTACGCACAGTAGGTATAATTGCCGACGGTTCGTAGGTGAAGCTTTTGGGAGAAGATCCATGGCGAAGGCCGATGTCACGCCGCTGACGGTCACACAGCGGGAAATCATGGAAGTCGTGTGGGAATTGCGCGAAGCCACGGTCAGCCAGGTGCGGCAGGAGTTAGTGAAACGGCGGGACGTGGCCCGCAACACCGTGCAAACGATGATGGTGCGGCTTGAAGAAAAAGGCTGGCTCGTCCATCGCGAGGAGGGGCGGACGTTCCTTTATTCCGCCGCCCGACCGCGGAGCGTGTCGCTTGGGGCCAAGGTGGTGCAACTGGTCGACCGGTTCTTCGCCGGCTCGCCCGAGGACATGGTGACGGCCCTGATCGAATACCGCGGGTTGTCGCCGGCCGAGGCCGAACGAATTCGGATGATGATCGATCAATCGGAGACGATTACCCAATCCACAGGCGAGCCACGGGGGAAGATGTCATGAGCTCTTGGACGAATGGGAATCCCGGCGAACTGTTTTCGATTTGGAGTTTGAATGTCCTGCTACAAGCCGCAGTCGTGTCAGCAGTCGCCCTGACGATCAGCCTTGGCCTGCGGCGCAGCGCGGCGCTGCGCTACGGTGTACTATTGGCCGGTCTGGTGCTGGTCCTGCTTGCTCCTCTGACAGCCGGCGTGATGCAATTGTCGGCGCCAAGCTGGTTGCCCCTCTCGGTCATGCAGGTGGCCGTCAAACCCGTGTCGGATCGGGCCGCCGCAGTTCCGGCAACAGAACCGGTTGCCGCATCCGCCTGGCCGGCGTGGTCAGAAGAATTGGACCGAACCGGTGGTCTCATCAGGGATGATCGCGAACGATTTTCGGACGGGCCATTCGACGTGGCCGACGCGCGGCAAAGCGGCCCACATACCGTCGCCAACCAAGCATTCCATGAGCCAAAAGGGACCGCTTCATTGGGATCGCAGGGGAGATCTTCTAGCCCGCAGTCGACCACGATCGGGTTTGGGGCCACACTTCGACTGGCCGTTCTTGTGTTGCTGATGATCTGGCTCATCGGATCGGCGATCCTCTTGGCGAAGCTGGCGATCGGTTGCTCTTGCCTGGCTCGGATTCTGGCCGCGGCCAGGCCCAATGAAGATGCGGCGATCGAAGAATCATTCGCCCAAGCCGGCCGGGCACTGCAACTTGAGAAACTGCCGGAGCTCGTTTTGTCGGACTGGGTGTCGGGGCCGTTCTCCGCCGGCTTGATCCGTCCGCGGATCGTCCTGCCGGAGCGATTGCTCGGCCGGGTGACGCCGCGGCAATTGCGCGCCATTTTTCTTCACGAAGTGGCCCACGTCGTCCGGCGCGATCAGGCGATCGTGATGCTGCAGAACGTCGCGGCGGCCCTCTTCTGGCTCCATCCGCTGGTAAAGGCGTTGAATCGGCAATTGTCACAGGCCCGCGAAGAGGTTTGCGACAACTACGTGCTGGCTGCGACCGACGCCCCTTCTTACAGCCGAACGCTGCTGACGCTGGCGCGGTTGGTACGTTCCGCCAGCCCGTTGCCGGGGGCGGTTGGCCTGTTCACCTCCCGCTGGAAACTCGAATCGCGCGTCGCCGGGTTGCTCGATGAGCGCCGCAGTCGAAGCACCTGCTTGACCCGGCGCGGCCGGGCATTCGTCTGCGTCATCGCCGTCGCTCTGGCTGCCGTCACCGCTTTTGGCACGATTTCGATAGCGGTTGAGGACGACGATGCAGGGAAACAGGGTTCCTCTGGTTCTCCCGCGCCGGATGCCGCGACCGAAAACCCGGCGGTGAATGAGCAGACGGAAACGCCCCCCGACGACGGCCTGTTGACGCTGAGGCTCAAGGTCCGCATGCCCGACGGTTCGCCCGCGGCACAGGC
>DATLUO010000058.1 GCA_035533075.1 Pirellulales bacterium
CGCCCCAGTTGATGGTGGCGCTGTAATTCGTGAGCGGATCGGCCCCGCCCGTGTCAATAAAGTCTGCCAGCGTCGCATTGCTGACGTTCAGGCCTTGGCTGACAACCGGCAGCGCCTTGGCTTCGAGCGTCGCTTGAGCGACGTCGACGGCGCCTTGCACGGTGGCGCTCGTGCCGTCGCTGTCGCTGATCGTGATGGTGGTCGTATAGTCGCCCGTGGTGGTGTAGGTGTGGCTGCCCTCAACACGGTAATACTCGCCGCCAATGATGACGGCAGGCGCCGCCAAGAGACTGCCGCCGCCGGTACTGTCGCCCAGGGCGATGCCGGTGATGGTTCCGGCCGAAGCCGGAGTGCCGTCGCCCCAGTCGATGGTAGCCTTGTAGTTCGAAAGCGGATCTCCGGCACCCGTGTCGATAAAGTCGGCCACCGTGGCGTTGTTGACCGTCAACCCGGTGCTATCAACTGGGATGGCCTTGGCTTGCAGTGTCGCTTGAGCGACGACCACCGTGCCCGTGACGGTGGCCGAACCGCCGTCGGTGTCGCTGATGGTGACCGCGAATGTGTAATCGCCCGTGGCCGTATAGGTATGGCTGCCTGCCACGCTGAAGTATCCGCCGACCGCGTTCGCGATCGCGGGCGTCGCGGTAATGCCCCCGTCGATGGTGCCGGCCGAGGTCGAACCGTCGCCCCAGTCGATGGTGGCGCTGTAGTTGGAAAGCGGATCGGATCCGCCCGTGTCGAGGAAGGCCGCCACGTCCGCGTTGTCGACGACAAGCCCATCACTGACGACGGGCAAGGCATGTGCGTTGAGCGTCGCCGCGGCAATATCGACCGCTCCATGAACGGTCGCGCTGGTGCCGTCGCTGTCGGTGATCGTGACGGTAAACGTGTAGTCGCCCGTCGCCGCGTAGGTGTGGCTGCCGGCGACCGAGAAATAACCGTCGATGGGGACGGAACTGAGCGGAACGATTCCGTGCGTGACGGTTCCTTCCGTGGCCGAAGTACCGTCGCCCCAGTCGATCGTGGCACTGTAGTTCGAGAGTGGGTCGGATCCGCCCGTGTCGATAAAATCGGCGACGATCGCGTTGTTGATCGTCAAGCTCTGGCTGACAACCGGCAGGGCATGTGCGATGAGGGTTGCGGCCGTCACTTGCACCGTGCCGGTGGCCGTAGCCGAGTTGCCGCTGGCATCGTTGATGGTGACCTGATAGTCATCGGTCGCGGCGGCCGTGTAAGTGTGGCTGCCCACGACAAGATAACCGCCATTGCCGGTCGGCACGACGGTGCCCGGCGTGGTCGAGCTGCCGTCGCCCCAGTCGATCGTGGCCGTGTAGCTGGCGACGGGATTGGCCTCGGGGCTGGGAAGCTCGGCCGAACCGAAGGCCGCCAACGCTCCGGAAAACTCGCGGCCGGCCTGGGCTGTGGTGTCGGTGCCCACGGCTCCGGAAAGACCCGTGCCGGCAACCTGCACCGCGCCGAACAGGCCGTGCGACAGCTCCGGGACGGGGACCGCCGTCGCGATCGCTGGCCCGCCAGACGTATTGGAAAATGGCCAAACCAGATCCGGGAAGGAGCCAGTCGTGAAATAGAGCGAGTCCGCGTCGCCCGCGTTGTCGCCGTTGCCGAACGCCAGGCCCAACAGGCCATTGACGATCAACGGATTGCCGTCGGGCCCGTTCAGTGCGCCAAGCGAGGTGCCGCCCGTGGCAGTGGGGCTTGGGCCCGGATTGAAGGCGTTGATCTCGCCGCTGCCCTGGTTGGCCACCAATAGATCGCCGGCGAATTGGCCGAACGATTGCGGCGCCAAGGCCATGCCCCAGGGTTGGTCGAGCGGAGAGCCCGACGCAATTCGCCCCAAGAAGTTGCCGTTGGCGTCGAACGCGTCGATCACGCCGTCCGGCGCCGGCGTGGGGGGCAGCGGACCGCTGGCACTGACCTCTTGCGCCGCGCCCAGCGACGCGTAACTCACGTACAACTCGCCGCCCAGCGCCTGGATATTGAACGGCTTATAACCCGCCGGCAAGTTCGGGTCTGTGAACGACCCGCTGGTCGTGACCGGCTGGAAGCTGGCGTCGAACACGTCGATCTTGCCACCTACGAAATCGGCCGCGTAAAGCTGGTCGCCCGTGCCGCTGCTGGTGGAACCACTGTTGCTCGTGACACTGTTGGCCAGCGTCAGGCCCGTGAACCCGGCGCCGGGCACCGAGACCGCCGCCACCGCCTGCGGGCCGACATTCGAATTGAAACCATAGATCGTGCCATCGAGCGAGGCATAGAGGAACTCCGCCGGCCCTCCCGCGATGGGCGTTTCGACGCCGGGGGGCGGAGGCGGCGAGTGGATGATGAACTCGTTGGCGTTGCCGTTATAGACCTGGCCGGTGGGCAAGGGGACGTCCACAGCCTGGCTGGCGTTCTCAACAAACGGACTTCCCGCTACATCGCCGCTGTAGGAGTTCGAGCGTCCGGCGGAAGAGTCTGAAACCGAAAAACCGCCGCTGGCGCCGGGACTGGCCGCGATTCCCCAAGCAAAGGCAAGCGACGGATCGCTCACCAGCGCGGCGCCGGACTGGTTGGAAGCGAGGTTGATTTCAAGGTAGGCGTCCGAGGCCAGCAGCCAGCGGGTTTCCAACGATTCCAGCAGCCGTCGACGCTTCGACAATCGGGCGTTTGGCGGCGGTCGCCGCCACGGTGAACGGAGGGCATTCCAACGCAACATGACAATTGTTCCTGGGCAAAAAGACCCCTTCCGGTCCTTCCTCTCCTTGTACCAGTCTTTACCACTAAGTCAACGGATTTAGGCGATTTTTTCTTGGCTAACGGCCGGCAGACAGCAGAAAGTGAGGCTGCGCGGCATTTTTCTCACGTTTCTCACGCAACAATAACCAAATCCGTGCATCTGCCGGCTATCGTTCTTAGAGAGGCAGTGCGCCGCCGACCCGACGGGATGCGATCGTCTCGGCCACCGGGTCGGCGCTCGCGCTCGGTTCCCACCGTTGCCCTTTCTCCGCCCAGTCCAACTTCATTTTTAATGAGGCGCAATGCCACGAGGGAGGAGGCCGCGCGCAAAACACCACCGGGAGGCACTTCGAACAGGCAGAACCCTTACGTCTGCATGGCCACTACTCACTGACACAGAATGTGCGGAACCGCGCGCAGCGAAGCTTCCCGCACACGTTCCCGCGCGCACGCACATTCACGCCGTGCCGGCAAAACGCCTGATTCCGAGGCGATCGCGGCCAATCCGGCGTGGAGGTATGGGCCTTGCTTTGCCTCGTTCGCACGGAAGACGGTAACCGACCCGCGAACCCAAAAGCGAGGAACAAGAATGGTCCGACCGCAAACCGGCTGCGCGGCCCGGCATGCCGCTGTTCTCGGAGCGTTGGCGTCGTTGTGCCTGCTCGCGCCGACCGGGCCGACTTATTCGGCGGAGGTCGGCCGCGCGCCGATGCAACTGAAGGTGGTCCGCCCGCAAGCCTCCCGCGAAGACCGCGTGACGACGCAGCCCGGCTCGGTCATTCCGGACCGGTCGGCCAGGTTGTTCGCGAAGGTGTCGGGCTACCTCAAGGAGCAGCGCGTCGATATTGGCGACCGCGTCAAGGCGGGCGACTTGCTGGCCGCGATCGACGTGCCGGAGCTCGTGCAGGCCGTCAACGGCGCCACCGCGGCGCTGGCGCAGTCGCAGGCGCAGCTTACCCAGGCGCAGGCCCGTGTGGAGACCGCCCGTGCCCTCCGCGAGGCCGCGCAGGCCGCGATCGGCCGCAGCAAAGCAAACCTGGAAAGCGCGGCGGCGGCGTTGGAGTTCAAACAAAAAGTCTACCGCCGCATCAAGCAACTCTTCGAAGATCGCGCAATCGAAGAGCAATTGGTCGACGAACGCCAAGATGACTTTCTCGCCGCCCAGGCGACGCGCGACGCGGCCCTGGCGGCCATCGACAGCGCCAAGGCCGACCTGGCGGCGGCCGAAGCCAAGCTGAGCGAGTCACAGGCCGACGTTTTGGATGCCGAAGCCACCGTGCAAGTCTGTCAGGCCGCCCTGGAACGTGCCCGTGTGTTCGTCGACTTCGCCCAAATCCGCTCGCCTTACGATGGGGTGATCACCGAGCGTACCTTTTTTCCAGGCGATTTCATCCGCGCCGCCGACGGCAGCGCCGTGTTGCCGCTGTTGGCGGTCGAAAAGACCGATCTGATGCGGGTTGTGGTGCAAGTGCCCGACCGAGACGCGCCGTTTACGGAACCGGGCGATCGCGCGACGTTCGAGGCCAGCACGCTGCCCGGCCTGCAGTTCGAGGGGCAAGTCTCGCGCGTGTCCGACGCGCAAGACCCCACGACGCGGACGATGCGCGTCGAGATCGATCTGCCGAATGAAACGGGGCTGTTGCGAGACGGCATGTACGGCAAGGCCACCATCCACCTGTGGAGCGCCTCGCCGCCACTCACCTTGCCGGCAAGCTGCCTGGTCGAGAAGCCGGCCAACGGCAAAGCCGCGGTCTATGTGGTCCGCGACGGCAAGGCCCATCGCCAGGCGATTTACCTGATCCACGCGGACGAGAGCGAAATCGAAGTGCTTTCGGGCATCCGCGCCGGCGATTGGGTCGTGAGCGAAAACGCGGCGTCGCTCGTCGAGGGCGCGCCGGTGCGGGTGAAGCAATGAAAGGACTGATTCGCGCCTCGCTCGACAACCCACACGCGGTGATCGCGTTTTCGCTCACCGTGCTGGTGCTCGGCGGACTGACGTTAAGGCGCGTTCCCATCGACATCCTGCCGGTCTTCGAAAGCCCGGCCGTGCAGGTGCTCACGTTCTACGCCGGCATGCATTCGGTCGACGATCTGCTCAACATTCCGATCACGGGTCGCGCGCAGCACCGGCAGGTGACGCTGGGCGAGTTGGCGAGCATCACTCCGACTCAGATCGCCTCGGAGCTGACGCACGTCGACATTCAGCCGGCGGTCGAACTGACGATGGCCGTGGAGGGCCGCGACCTCGGTCACGCGGCGACCGACGTTGCCCGGCTGCTCGATCGTTTTGGCCGGCGCGAGGGGGAGCACTGGCTGCCTTACTCACCTGGCGCCAAGGGGGCGGAAAGGCCGATGGTGCGCGGCGCCGAAATCACGCTCAGCGGCGAATACAGCCGGATGCAGGAAGCGTTCACGAACCTGAGCGTCGGGCTGGTGCTGTCGTCGCTGCTGATTTACTTTCTGATGGTGGCGCTGGCCCGGTCGTTCGTCGTGCCGCTGGCGGTGATGCTGGTGGTGCCGCTGTCGCTGGTAGGCGTGCTGCCGATGCTGTATGTGACCGGCAGCGCGCTGAACGTGCAGTCGCTGTTGGGCATCATCTTCATCGTGGTCATCAGCGTCTCGAACACGGTATTGATGACCGATTGGGCGCAGGAGCTGCGCAAGCAGGAGGGGCTTTCGCCGCTGGAGGCCATTCGCCAGGCCGCCGGCGTTCGCGTGCGGCCGGTGATGATGACGGCGACGGCGGCCTTCTGCGCGATGTTGCCCGCGGCCTTGGCGTTGGAGCGCGGCGGCGAGGCCAACGCGCCGTTGGCCCGGGCGATTCTGGGCGGTTTGCTGGCTGCCGGGCCGGCGACGCTGTTCGTGCTGCCCGCCATTTATTCGCTCTTGGTCCGCGAGCGGACGGCGGAATTGCCACCGCTTGTCAACCGGATGGACGCTTCCCCTGAGCGGGAAGACGTCGCCGTTTGACGGTCGTCGAAACGTTCGCGGTGTAAACCAGCAGCCACGTTGCGATACTTCACACGGGCGGCAATGAACCATCGTCGGTGGCTGGGGCAGAAGCTGGCCGTGATCGATTCGGCCCTTTCAATACGCAGTGCCGGCCAGCGATGCCCCGGTCGTGGCGCTATCGGGGCATCGCCGCGGCGGAGCGGTTTCCGAGGAGCTGCCCAATCGGCGCGGCTCTGCCCCAGCCACCGCCATTCCGTTTCTGCTGTTTAGGCGGGTGGTTGAATGAAAATCGTCGCCGGACGGCGATTTTTCCTGTCCTCATTCGGGGCCGGAGCGCACTTATGGTAATATGGGGAATACCATGCGCGAAGAAAGCGACGATAGCCTGCTGCTCACGAGCGCCGCCCAGGGCGACCAACAGGCGCTCAACCAACTGTTCGAGCGCTATCGGTCGCGGCTGAAGAAGATGATCCGGCTGCGGTTGAACCGCCGGCTGCAAGGGCGCGTCGACGACTCGGACGTGCTGCAAGACGCGTTTCTGGAGGCCACACGCCGCTTGCCGACGTACCTGGCGGGTCCGCAATCGCCGTTCTTCTTGTGGCTGCGGCGGATCACCGGCGATAAACTGCTGGAAATACACCGCACGCACCTCGGCACGCAGGCCCGCGACGCCCAGCGAGAGGTTTCTCTCCACCGCGGCGCGTTGCCGGCGGCCAATTCCATGTCGCTGGCGGCCCAGTTGCTGGGGCAATTGACCTCTCCTTCGCAAGCGGCCGTGAAGGCGGAGATGCGGATTCAACTCCAGGAGGCCCTCAACAGCCTGGACCCGCTGGACCGCGAGATCCTGGCCTTGCGGCACTTCGAGCAGTTGAGCAACGCCGAGGCGGCCCAGGAGCTGGAACTGGAACCGTCCGCCGCCAGCAAACGCTACCTTCGCGCCTTGGCGCGCCTGCAAAAGATTCTTCGAGAGCTACACCTGACGGAATAGTGCCCATGCCGTTCGACCGAGAGAATTAGGCGTCAGATATCAGGCGTCAGGATCTGAACCCTGACGCCTGATGCCTGATACCTGATGCCTTAATCATGGTGGGCCGGCGCTCGCAAGCTCGCTGGTCCCACCCTGCGGAGCGTTGCGGACAACAACCCGGGGCATCGCCTGATTACACGGAGCCCTGCCAGATGACCGAAGACCAGGAACTGGAACTCGTCGAGCGGTTGGCCGAGGAATTCACCGAGCGCTTTCGCCGCGGCGAACGTCCTTCGATCAACGAATACGCCGAGCGTTATCCCCAGCAGGCGCAAATCATCCGCGACACGTTCCAGGCCCTGGCCCTGATGGAGGATCTGGCGCCGGCCAGCGACGACTCCTTCGGCGAAGCCAGCCCCGGCGGCAAGCCCGCCCTCGGCGCCGCGCGGCCCGATCAACTCGGCGATTACCGCATCATCCGCGAGGTGGGCCGCGGCGGCATGGGCATCGTCTACGAAGCCGAGCAGGTGTCGCTCGGCCGCCACGTGGCGGTCAAGGTGCTGCCCAA
>DATLUO010000059.1 GCA_035533075.1 Pirellulales bacterium
TACGGCCGCCATGCAAAAGTTGGCGGCCAGTTGGGTGTTGGCGCCGTCCTTGACGGAAGCGGCGGCCGACGAATTGAGGCGCGTCCATCACAAGCAACTGCTGAAGCACCGCGTGGGTCATCGTCCCAATCGCGTGGAACCTCGGGCCATCAAACGTCGTCCGAAACCGCACAAACTTTTGACTCAGCCGCGCGCCGAGGCGCGCGCGGCGTTGTTGTCGGGCAAGGAGTAGTGCGCGGGCGAATCGTTGACCACGGAAGGCCAGGGAGGACGCGGCACGATTGATGGCATGCTTGCGGGCAGCGGATGCACCGAGCTGGCACGTAGGCCAGCGCCGGAGGCGTTTGGTACTGCGCGCAGCCGCGGCGGTCGATTGCCGACGCGACTTGCGCCACGCGCGGCGCCGGCCGGCGCGACGCGGGCACCGCGCCTCGACCACGACCGTCGCCGCAACTCCTTGCCCGACAAGCGGCAGTGCCATTCGGGTCTGGCCTTGTTGCGGCCCGCCGATACCGTACCTGAGAGGGGATTCGGCGCAGCGCGCCGCGCGACCGGTCGCGTGCGGGACCGGCAGATACGCGCTGCGCGCCGTGCGCGCGTTGAATAAAAACAGAACGATTTGGACGCGCAGCGCGCTGCGCACTGCCGTCACGTAAGGATGTGGCAAGCACGCGCGGGACTTGGCGGGATAAAAAGTCGTTGGTGCCGCCCGGAAAGCGGTGATGAATGCCGGCCGCGTGGTGCGTCGTGCTCGGGGCCGATCGTGCCCGCGCCAGATTCTCGGCAAAAACGGCGTCAAGGCATCTACGCGTGGTGCCTCGCGCTCGGGGCCGATCCTGCCCGCGCCGCGCCAGGTTTTTGCAACCTCGCGCCGCGCGCGAAACGGGACCATGGGAGAAGTCCAATTACCGACTCCGCAACGTATGCCCCACGCGCTGCAACAAATCCCGCACCCATCACGAAGGCCCTTGGGATCGTCGTGACTTCGGTTTTCGGCACGGCTTCGCCAAGGTTGAGCGTAGTTGGCATGCTACCGGCGTGGCCGACACGAGAACCCTCCAAGCCAGCCATACGGTAGGAACCACATAGGCGGACGATCGACGGCGGTCGGTCGGCGGCGGAGCGACGTCAAGAGTGCCGATGCCGGAACTTTTCTCCAGCCAAGGGCGTCCAATAGATTGTCAGTGGTCCGTGGCGAGTGTGGCACGGTCGGGAGACTGGCATCCATCTATAGGGGGCGGTTGTGCAACTTGCACCAAACTCGTCAGTGGTCAGTGGCGCGGTTCGGGCAGGGGAGCGTGAAGGCGTTGGGGCCGATCGGCGTCGTCGTGGGCCCGATGATCGTCGCCTTCCTGCAGGCCCTGCTGAAGATGGTCCAGATCGAGCTGGAGCACCTGGGCGACTGACGAAGCAAAGGAGGGCGACTGGCGCTCGGTTGATGGATCGAGGCTCACCTTCGAGAAATGGGGGCCTGGGCAACCCAACAACAAGCAGGCTGCGGAGCACTATCTTTTGCTCTGGGTCACGGGGGCGGTCTGGTGCGACCAACCGGATCGCTCAAAACAACACGTGGCCTACTTTGTGTGTGAATGGGATGCGGGCGCCGACCTTGAATCGCGCGACGGCAAAGCCGCGGCGCGCGACTTGCCCGCAAACGTGGAGACCAATGGCCGCGACGCGTTCCAACCGCGCACGGTCTGGACAAAAGACGGTCCCAAATCGGAATTGACCGTGCTCAGCCGCCGGGGCGAGAGCTTCACGGCCAAATATGAGTTCGCGGGCGGCCTCGTGCGGCAGATCAAGGGAACCGTGAAAGATGGTCGGGTTTCGTGGCTGGCGAAAGATGTAAGTTCAACCGGTAAACCAGGCGGCGATAACGACGGGCTGCTGGCAAGCGATGAGACGGGCGAAAGAATCGATTTTGTCTGGAAGGACGATTCCACCGGAGCCTCGGGCACTTATACGTTGTGTCTGGTCAAGCAATAGCAGCGCGGTGGACCGTGTGTCGAGCATGGCATTAATGCTTCGCCCACACTTGCCGCACGGCTTCCGGAGTGTCGGCATGTTTGACGCTCGCCAACGGCGCATTGCGTTTGGTGTCGCTCGCGGGCTGAGGTAGAATTCAAGGTGCGCGGCGCGTCAACCAGGTCGATTGCTGCGGAACGAAGTGAGCATCGAGGATGATCGTCAAACCAGAATCGGCTTTATTGAACGTCGGCAGCTATCCGATCGATGACGCGGCCAGATTGCTGGGCGTTCCGAGGGCCACGGTTCGTCGGTGGTTGCAGTTGCTGATCGATGATCGGTCATCGCCCGCTCAAAACCGCACGGTTAGCTTTGCTGAATTACTGGCACTTCACATCGTGAAGTTGTTTCGCGATGCAGGCGTTCCTCTATCGATCGTCAAACGGTTGTCGCAAGCCGCAGGCACGCGATTTCGCACGCTCTACCCCTTCGCGGCAAAGCGCTTTCAGGCGGAAGGGCAAAGCCTGATTGGCGCGCTCCGCGACGAGGTGGGCATGCCGGGGGCCGGAAACGACTGGTCCCGGTGCGAAAAGGCCTTCGCGGAACGTGTTCTTCCCTTTCTGGAAGGCGTTGATTTCGAAGGGCCGCGCGGGGCCGCGCGGTATTGGCCGCTAGGGCGGGCGGGGCGAATCGTGCTCGATCCGGAACGGAAGTTCGGCGCACCGATCGACGATGAAAGCGGCGTGCCGGTCAAGGCGATTTTTGCCGCCGTCGTGGCCGGCGGTGGCCAGGAACCGCAAACCGTGGCGGAATGGCTCGACGTTTCACTTGAATCGGTGCGTGCCGCCGTGACCTTTGTGCGACGGTTCGGCTCGTGACGTATTTCTTCGATAATTGCATTTCCTATCGTTTTGCCGGGATGTTGGCTGCGCTGGACGTCGATGCGGTTGCCCTACGGCATCAGTTTTCCGAAAGCATTCGAGACGTGGCTCTGTTCGAAGGTTTGAGCGGCAGCGACGTGGTCTTCGTCAGTTGCGATTTTTCGCAGACAACGAAGGACGAAGAGCTACAGGCACTCAGACGATGCGGGATCACGGCCATCTACTTTGGCCCCTTTTTTGGCAAGCTCAAGTTTTGGCCGCAGGCGGTCTGGCTCGTGCAACGTTGGCCCAAGATCGATGGCTTCGCCGGCGGTGTCGCGCCGGGCACTTTTGCGGAGATCAAGCAAAACGGCAGGGCGATGCCGTTTCTGCCTTAGCGACAACAATTCGAGCGATTCCCGCGGAGTTGCGACCGGTTCTCGAGCGGCCGGCGATCGACGCCGGGAGCTGGCTCGACACGCTGACTTGCTTTGGTCGCTGGTCCCAAATCGCCGAAACGGCGCAGTAAGAGTGGCGGCGGGGCGGCACGAGAGAGCGTATCGACGTGCTGCCGATCTCTGCTAATATGATGCAAGACCGAAACAGGAGATTTGTTATGAACCTGCAGTGTACCGTGATGAATGGTGTGGTGGTCTTGGACCCCGGCCTCGACCTGCCGGATGGCACGCGCGTTGAGTTGGTGATCCAGCAAGAACCGCTTGCCGCGAGCACCCTGGGTCAGCGGCTGTTGAAGTTGGCCGGAATCGCGAAGGGCCTGCCCGTCGATCTGGCCGAACAGCACGACCACTACATTCACGGGACGCCGAAACGATGAAGGTCGTCTTCGCCGACACTTTCTATTACCTCGCCCTCGTCAACCCCGACGATAACCGGCACCAGGAGGCGCTGGCCTATACAGCAGAGTTCCAAGGCCGCATGGTAACGACGGCGTCACGGAGGCACTGACGGGGGACCATCACTTCGAGCAGGCCGGGTTCGTGGCCCTGTTGAAGTAAAGCCTTTACAGCCCCGCGTCGCGGAAGCGGCGCATGAGGGAGTGACGGCGGGCAAAGCGCCGGCGATAGTGCTCGATCCGCTGTTGCGCCTCGTCGATGCGGCCGCGACGGGCCGCCACGTCGCGAAGATCGTTCAACAGCGTCATGGCCGTCGCGTGCTTCTTGGCCGTCGAGGCCGAAAGGAGCGCATCGACCTCTTTCCAGGCCGCGGCCTCGCGATCGGCCAAGGCGTCGAGATGCTTCTTTCGCGCGTCCGCCTTGGCTTTCTCGGCACGCTGACGCTCGTGCGCCAGGCGTGCTTCGCGCAACCGCTCCGCGGTTGCAAGTAGTTCGGCGACCGTGCGCCCTGGCTGCTTGAATGATCTCGCGCCAGCCGCGGGCGCTTTGGCCTTCGACTCGTGAAACGCCTTCAGGGCTTCGGAGCGCGCTTTCGCTCCGTCGCCCAGCAGCAATTCCAGCAGCCAGGCGTTCTTGTCGCGGTCGCCGAGCGCGGCGGTCCAGGCGGCAAAATCGCGTTGTGAGGAACCGGCGGGTGCGGCGGTTTCCTGGTTGCCTTCTGCCGCCGCTGCGATCAAATCGATGCCGATCACCAGAAAGTCCGCCAGCGATTGAAGCGCCGGCGAGAGCTTGCCCAGCCCCGGCGGAACCGGCGGCTCGACCTCCTCGTCGTCAACCGATCCCTGCACCACCGCCCGCAACCAGCCAAGGTAAAACGGCCGGAGGTCGCCAGCCAGCAGTGCATCGCGCACGGGCCTGAGCGATGGCAAGCATGCCGCGCCCTCCACCCAATCTCCGGGCTCCTCCTGGGCCACAAACTCGACGATCAAGTTGTCGCCCGCCTCATGCAGCGAGACCACTTCGCCGTCGATATAGGGCTTGAGTTGCTTGCGGTCGAGGGCCCACTTCGGCACGCGGATCATCGTATGATAGGTGCCCCAGTTGGCCACGTAGACGAAGAAGTCGAAATACTTCTCCATCATTTTCCGCGGGTTACCACGGAAATTGCCGAAGTGATAGACGTTCGTGAACGAGGTGGGCGTGATCTCCGCCCGGCTCGACAACTCGCCGAGCTCGTCCATTTCCTTCTCGGTCAGCGGCCGGTCGATGGCCGCGAACTCGTAATACTGATATTCGCTCATGACAACTTTGCTCGAAGCGGCTGCTCGACAACTCAAGGCGTCGAAGGCGGTGGAGACAATTCTTCGCGGTAAGGCTTGGGGACATCGTCAAAGGCGGCTTGGTAGGTTGCCTCGAGGGGCACTTGCACGTAGCTCTCGGCTTCGAGGAACAACGGCGCCGCGGGCAACGGATCGCCCACGCCGAGCGCCTCCGCGAAAGCTCGCTTGACGATTCCCGCCGAATAACTGGCGACCGTAAGCGGCTTGCCCGGCGGCAAGTGGAAGTCGTAATCGGCCATTTCCGACCAGATGGCGGCGTGCATGCCGTGCGGGTCGCGAGCGGTGGGCGGGAACAGATCCACAATCAGCAAGTGAACGCCCATGCGGAGAAACTCGAGCGCCTTCTCCACGAACGATTGAAAGTCGCCGCGGCTCGATTTGTTGCCGGGCGAAACGATTTCAATCACCGCCACCACATGGCCCTCTTCATGGAACACCACGACGCGGTTGCTCCGCTGAGCATAGGGGTCGGATTCAATCGTCGCCGAAATGCCCATCTGCGGCGGCGCTTCCGCTAACGTCAAGACGCCACCGTTAGGCGAAGCCGGCGAGTTGCCATTCGCCTCGGCTCCGCGATCAATTTGGAAGTTCAAGACGTCCGGGTAGCGGCCGACGGACGCCTGCTCGACCATCGCGTAATAGCCCGGCGGCAGGATGCCGCCGTTCAAGGCCCGCTTGATGCAGATGGTCCATTCCTGGTGGAAATCGTGAAAGACGCCGGTGCGGACCCGCGTCCAATCGTGAATCGGCATACATTGGCTCCCGCCGTTGCTCTACTTGATCGACATGCCATTATATCAAGCGATGCTCAGTATAACTCTTTCCAGCCCGCCCGATAACGAAAGCCCAGGTTCAGCAGCCGGTGCAAAAGCTCCTCGAAGCCGACGCCCGCCTGGTTGGCCGATTCGGCGAAGTCCTCGCCATAAGCCAGATTCGGGTTCGGGTTCGCTTCCAGCAGATAGAGCTTGCCCTCGGCGTTCAAGCGAAAATCGAGACGCGCGTAACCGCTCAGGCTCAGCAGCCGGTAAATTCGTTTGCAAAGCTTGGGAAGCTGTTCCTCCAGCCCTTCGGGCAAGTCCTTGGCCGCCCGCGTCGTGATGCCGTTGCGCACCTGATAGTCATGGTCCCATTTCACCTTGGCGGTGGCGATGTGGGCCACGCCGTCGGGCATCTTCGTAAACAGCATTTCCCAGATCGGCAGCGTCGTCAGGCGGATGTTGCCGAGCACGCCCACGTAAAGTTCCCGCCCTTCGATATATTCTTCCACCAGCGCGTCGGTGCGCAACTGCTCCTGAACGAAAGCCACGCGGTCTTTCAGCTTTTCGTCGTTGGAAACGACCGAGGCCTGCGAAATGCCCAGCGAGGCTTCTTCCGTGGCCGATTTCACGAGCAAGGGAAACTTCAGCCGCTGCACGCGCTTGGCCACGCGGCCCATGGGGTAAACCGCGAAGTCAGGCACCGCGATGCGGTGATAGGTAAGGATTTTTTTGCTCAAGGCCTTGTCGTGGGCCAGCATCAGCCCGCGCGGATTGCAACCTGTGTAGTATTGCTGCATCAACTCCAAGTAGCTCACGACGTGCGTGTCGTAGACGGTCACGCCGTGAAACTCTTCGAGCAGGTTGAAATGGATGTCGGGCTTCCAATCGACGATGGCGTCGCGCAGCACGCCCAGGTCGTTGCTGACGCCCAGCGGCCGCACGTCGTGGCCCAGGTTGCTCAGACCCGCGACCACGTCGTACTCCGTTTTCCATTCCGCCACTTCGCTGGCGGGCAGTCCTTTGATGCTGGCCGGAGGCACGAGTGCTTCGTGCATCAGCACCAGCACGCGACGCGCTCTCATAGGGCGAACCGGTGTTGACCGTTTTCCAGATAGTTCCGGGTGTGCAGCGCCAGCAAGGCGGCCGCTTCCTCCTCGCTCTTGCGCTGCGGCTGATGGCGATAAAGCCCAAGCTGCCGGCAGCGCAGGATCATGTCTTGCAAGACCTGATCGACCGTGTATTCGTGCTCGCCCGACATGTCGGCCACCACGCGCCGCAGCTCATCCCGCGTCCGCCGCAAAAACTCGGCGGCGGTCTCGTGCGTGATGCGGCCCGGCGAAGAGGAAAACAGCCGCCGCAGGCCGCGGTCGACGCTGCCGGCGTGTCCGGCGATGAAGCGGGTGTGTTTCTCTTCGTAGTGCGTGCGCAGCGTCTTGTGGATCTCGGCCAACGGCTCCACGCGGCGGCGGGCACGAACCGCCGGCTTGCCGCCGGCGATGCCGGTCATCAAGGCCTCGACGTATTCCAGCTTTCGTTTGGCCGCCCAGCCGGCATACTCGCGATGCCAGTCGGAGTCGGCGGCCAGCCAGACCGCGAACGTCTCGGCAAAGTCTTCGGACGGATGGGCCTGGGCGTACCACGAATTGAGGTGCAACACATAGCGGCGGCTTTGGAGCCGCGGCTGATAATAATCGGGATAGGGCTTCGACGCCTTGCCGAAGACGCGCTGCCAATCGCGGCGGCGGTGAAGGCGGAAGGCCGTGTCGAGGGCGTGTCCGGCCTCGTGCCGCAAAATGCGCATGCAGCTTTCGCCGCTGCCGCCTTCGACATCGAGCATGATGTGGTCTTCAAGCTGCATCAGCCGCGGATGGGCCAGATAGAACGGAATGGCGATGCCCGGCACGCCGTCGGGCGAGAACCACTCTTCCGAGAGCCAGCAATGCGGGTGCAGCGCGATGTGCCGCGCGTCGAGCTCGGCGTAGAGCCGCTCGATCCGCGGGGCTAACTCGGTGCCTTCGATCTTCAGACCGAGGTCGGTGAAGCGCAGGTCGAGCAGCGCTTCGTCGTCGAGATGCGACCAGGCGGGTCCAGCCTTGCGGCCGCCGGCAGACGACGGCGACCTGGCCTTGGGGCGGGACTTCACTGGCTCGATACCTCCGGGGGAGCGTTCTGGTTGTCGCTTATCGTACCTTGGCCGGGCGGCCGGCAGAAGGGCGGTCGGATTCGAGGCGTCAGGCATCAGGCATCAGGCGTCAGGACGAGGGCCGCAAAGTCGCGCCTGATGTCTGACGCCTGATGTCTGACGCCTGACGCCTGATGCCTGATGCCTCCGCCGCACCCTACGCCAATCGTCGCCCACTGGTTATACTTTCAGCGAACGCCACCGCACGAGGAGATCGCGATATGAAAGCTGCTTACATCAACCAAACGGGACCGGCCGACCACATTCAATACGGCGATCTGCCCACGCCCGAACCGGCCGGCTCGCAGGTGCTGGTGCGCGTGAAGGCCGCGGCCGTCAATCCGATCGATACGTATATTCGCGCCGGCGCGGTGAAGATGGAGCTGCCGATGCCGTTCATCATCGGCTGCGACCTTGCCGGCGTGGTCGAACGCTCGGGGCCGCAGGCCAAGCGCTATCCGCCCGGCACGCGCGTGTGGGGCAGCAACCAGGGCCTGCTCGGGCGGCAAGGCACGTTCGCCGAGTTTGCGGCCGTGGAAGAGCAGTGGCTTTATCCTTCGCCCGACAATGTGAGCGACGAGCAAGCCGCGGCGATCGCGCTGGTGGGCATCACGGCGCATATCGGGCTGGTGCGCTGCGCCCACTTGGCGGCCGGCGAAACGCTGTTCGTCAACGGGGGCACGGGCGGAGTCGGCTCGACGGTGGTGCAGATGGCCAAGGCCATCGGCGCGAAGGCCATTACCACGGCCGGCAGCAAGGAGAAGGTCGAGCTGGCCCGATCGTTGGGCGCCGACGTGGCGGTCAACTACAAGACCGACGACGTCGATGCCGCGATCCGGCAGGCGGCGCCCGGCGGACTCAACGTCTGGTGGGAGACGCTCCGCGAGCCGAACTTCGAGCGCACGGTGCCGCTGTTGGCCCCGCGCGGCCGCGTGATTCTGATGGCCGGGCGTGAAGCGCGGCCCGTGTTTCCAGTCGGCCCCTTCTACACCAAGGACTGTTCGTTGCACGGCTTCGCCATGTTCAACGCGACGCCGCAAGAGCAGCAAGCCGCCGCGACCGACATCAACCGCTGGCTCTCGGCCGGGCAATTGAAGCCGCGCATCGACCGCGTGCTGCCGTTGGCCAAGGCGGCCGAGGCCCACAAGCTGCAAGAAGAGAACACGCTGCACAAGGCCGGCACGCTGGCCGGCAAGATTGTGCTCGTGCCGTGAACGGTCTATCGGCCCAACAGCTTGACGCCGGCTTTCTTGGCCGCTTTGCGGAGCGGTTCATCGAGCGTTGCGAGAGGCAAGTGTCGCCGCACTGCCAGGTCGAGGTACATGGCGTCGTAGCTGGTCAACCGGTGGGTGCGGCAGAGGGGCAGGATATGTGAAAACGACCGCAAAGGCGATTCTGTGTCGAGTTCGATATCGAGCTGAGAGATGTCGTCGATGAACTGTTGCGATTCATGCGGGGCCACACGGCCTTTGCGTTCCGCTAGAGCGATTACATTCGTCACTTCGAGAAACCACCAAGCGGGAACCAAGCCGGTCTCGGTTTCGAGACGGTTGAGAAGCTTCGTTGTTTCCTCTGTGGCCTCGTCTTTGAACAGCCAGGCCATTGCAAGCGAGCAATCGATGATGAACGCTGCGCTCATTTGCGGCCTTCCTCGATCAGGTCCTTGATCTTCAGGCCACCCAGGGTCAAGCCTTGGCTCAACTTCTGGATTCGAGCGATGGCGGCGCGGCGCTCTTCAACCGTGGCTTTCTTTGTGACCGGCACCAATCGCGCTACGGGCGTGCCATGCCTCGTGATCGTAATCTCCTCGCCCGATGCGACTTTTTCAAGCAGGTCCGAAAAATGCGTCTTCGCCTCATACGCTCCGACGCTGTTGGTTAACGACATCGCCAAACTCCTATTTAGACCAGTCTCAGACCAGAATACAGCTATTTCAATGCCGCGTCAACGGGATAGGAAGTAGCAGGTACACTCTGTGCGCCGTCCGCAAACCGCCGATTGGCCGATTGATGGTGCCCCATTGCGAGCGGTTGCGGCGTTGTCCGGCGCGCGGTTACGGCACACGGAGTGTGCCCTACTACGTTGGCCCCATTTTCCATCAACACGCCCCTGGGTAAGCTGATAGCTGCTCCTCCACCACCCGTTCCCGCCGGTTAGCGTATGGTTGTGTCCACCGCCAATCCACAGCATGTTCTTCATGCCGGCATGGTCGGCATGGGCATGATTTTCGACGAGACGTATCGGCCGTTCTTCGAGCATGTTCATGCGGCCGGACTTTACGAACCGGGCTGCGGCGTTTGCCGCGTGCCGCTGGTGGCCGTCGCCAGCCGTACCGGTGGCCGCGCCGATGCCTACGCACACTCCGCGGCCGGCAAGATCGCCGCGTTCAAAAGCTTTCGCGGGCCGGATGCGATCGGCCAATTGCTGAAGACCGACGTCGATTTTGTGTGCGTGGCCACGCCCGACGATCGGCATTTCGAGGCGGCCAAGGCGGTGCTGGCGGCGGGAAAACACCTGCTCGTCGAAAAGCCCTCGGTGTTGTCGCTGAGCGAACTGGACCAACTCGATCGGCTGGCCCGGCAGAACCGCGTGCTGGCCAAAGTGGTCTATCACAAACTGCTCGACCCCGACCACAAGAAACTGCGCACGCTCGTGGCCGACGGCGAGCTGCGGCACGTCAACAATGGCTATTGTTCGCTGCTGGAGCCAAAGTCGATCTCGGGCGGGCAGTTTGCCGAATGGATTCGCGGCCGCAATCCGGGCACCTACGTGGCGGTGCATTACATCAAGCTGATCGACTTCACGTTCGGCGGCCGCTTGACGAGCGTTGCCTGCACCGGCCAGCGCGGAATCGTGGGAGAGGCCGATGGCCCGACGTGGGACTCCGTGCAACTGCGGCTGGTGTACACGTATGACGACGGCCGTGAGGCGGCGTTCGATATTCACACGAGTTGGGTCACGCCCGACAATTTTCCCGGATATGTCGAGCAGGAGGTGCAGTTCCGCTTCGACAACGGCGTGTGGAACGGTCACAGCCGCAAGCGGGGCGTGGAGTGTACGATCGAGGGCCAGACTCCGCTGGCCCGCAAAATCACGATGAACAATCATTACAACGGCACGTTTTTGGAGCCGTGGGGCGAACGTTCGCAACGGGGCTACGGCGTGGAGGCGATCGAGCGGTTCGTGCGCGAGGTGGCCCAGGTCGAGTTCGGCGTGCCGCCCGGTGAGCGGGAGCAGCGTCTCGACCGCGCGCGGCTTTTAGCTTACAACGATCTTTCGGCCGACCGTCAAACCGTTGCCGCCGTGCAGGCAATGGAAGCCATTTTGGCGCGGCATGCGGTCGGCAAGCCGAATTGCGTTGTCGAAATGAGCGAAGCGGGCCGATTGCTGTTGTTTGAACCGGGCAAGCCCGAACCGGTGTCGCTGAATTGAGGCAACGTGTAGGGTGGGAGCGAGCGAGCTTGCGAGCGCCGGCCCACCGTAATCGAAATCGTTAACGGTGGGCCGGCGCTCGCAAGCTCGATCGCTCCCACCCTACTCATGCCACTGAGCCTTCCATAATGTCCATAACCGCAACTCCCGCCGCCATCGAACACCCGCGCGAAGAAGTCTCGAATGAGTGGCGTCGCCGTCTGGCGGCGGTCGAACCGCTGAGCCTGCGGACGTTCACGCCCAGCCTGGCCGTGCTGGCCAAGAGCGCCGGCTGCTATCATTGGACACCGGAAGGCCGCCGCCTGGCCGACTTTACTTCCGGCGTGCTGGTGATGAACTTGGGGCACAATCCGGCCCGCTGGTGGCAACGCGTGCTCAGCTATCTCGGCTTGCACGGCTTCGCCGGCTGCGGCGACTTTTGCCAGGCGGTCACGCTCAACGCCTACAACAGCGTGACGGAAGTCGAAGTACAGGCCACCGAGCGATTGTTGAAATGCCTTCAAAGCCAGCCGGGCGGCGCCCGCTGCGAGCAAGTCCTATGGGCCGCCAGCGGCAGCGAAGCCATCCAGAAGGCGCTGTGGGCCGCGCTCGACCGCCGGCCCGGCGAAGACATCATCCTTTCGACACGTTATGGCTTTCACGGCAAGAAAGGGCTGGCGGGCGCCGTGACCGGTTCGGAACAGGACCACGATCGCGATCCGCGCGTGCGGTTCATCGCCTTCCCGATGGAGGACTGCGTCGAGGTCGCGCGGCGCCGCCAGCCGATCGACCTGGCCCCCTACGAAGCCGAGCTCGCAGCGCTGTGGAAGGAGTATGGCCGGCGCATCTGCTGCCTGATCACGGAGCCGTATCTGGGCGGCGGCGGCTCGTATCATCCGCAAAAACAATACCTGCAATTGCTCCAGCGTTTTTGCCGCGAGCGCGACATCCTATTCATCCTCGACGAAGTGCAGGCCAACTTCGGCCGCACCGGCGAGCTTTTCGCCTTCACGCATTACGGCGTCGAACCGGACATCGTGGTACTGGGCAAGGGGCTGGGCAACGGAGTGCCGGTGAGTGCGGCGGTCGGCCGGGCAGATCTCTTCGCCAACATGCACTACGGCGAGGCCTCCGATACCTGGAGTGCGAACCCGTTGGCCAGCGCCGGCGTGTTGGCCACGCTTGATGAATACGAGCACACGCCCGTGTTGGAACACGCGCGGCAGTTGTCGATCGTGCTCGAAGTGGAACTGCTGCGGCTGGCGGAGCTTGAGGTGGTGGCCCACATTCGGGGCGAGGGAGTAGTGTGGGGTATCGAGTGCGCCGCGGTCGGCGAGCGTTCGGCCGCGGAGGTCGCCAACGCCTGCGTCGAGGCCTGTTATCGGGGCGACGAGGCGGGCGCCGCCATCCACTTGCTCGGCCCCTTGGCCGGCAAAGTGATTCGCGTCAGCCCGCCGTTGGTCATGCCGCTCGACGAGGCGAAGACGTATCTTGACGTGATGTACGAGATTTTCGCCGCCGTGGGAAAGCGGCTGGCGTAGTGCTTCATCGTTGGGTGGGACCAGCGAGCTTGCGAGCGCCGGCCCACCATCGTCAGGCGTCAGGGGCTAGGCAAAAGTCAATTCAAGTATTTCTG
>DATLUO010000060.1 GCA_035533075.1 Pirellulales bacterium
AAAAATGAGCGATGGCGACCGCCAATCTAAAATCGACAATCCAAAATCACCCATACCCCCCTAGATTTATGGTTGCGGCGCGAAAATGAGCCGCCCCAGGACGTCGGCGCAAAGCCCAGCAGGCCAAGGGGTTGCAGGCAGCGCAAACCGAACGCGGGTTTTGTTTTTGACAAGGGTAATTATTTTCTGACAAGGGTAATTCGAGGCCATGAAGCCTTGGCCGTTGTCAGTGGTCCCTCGATCAGATTGACGGTGGCAGGCGACGCGAAAGCGTCGCCGATCGATCTTTGAAAAGTTGCCAACGAAGCAAGCGGTCCACGTGCGCAAACGCCCACGGCATCCGCAAGAACTTGTCTCGCGGATGCCGCGGATCGATGAAACGCTTTCTGGGCATGACGCCGCGCGCCCCCCGCCGCTTATTCGACGCGGGTCCGCCGCGTGGTGGTCTTCGCCTCGCGACGGTGAGCTTGGTAATAATTGTGGACTTCGCTGGCCCACTTCTCGTTGCCGAAATCGGGCCAGTGGTCCTTGTCGAAGCCCGGAGCATTGTCGAGTTGGTCCTTCGTCACGTCGAACATGACGAAGAAGTCCTTGTCTTTGGCGTCGTACTGCAGCGCCACCGCGTCATAGGGCACGGCGAAAAACTTGTCGCCGATTCCCAAGAACCCGCCGAACGACAGGGCCAGATAGCGAAGGTTGCCCGAATTCATGGCGATCACGATGTCTTCGACCTTGCCCAGCTTGTCGCCGTTGCCGTTGCGGACGTGCATGCCAACGGCCTCGCTGGCGCGGTGCAGCCGCCAGTTGTGCTCGTTGTGGCCCTTCTTGGGATCGATGTTTCGCCCATCGCTCCGCTCGGTTTGCACATCGCTCCGCTCGGTTTGCAAATCGCTCCGCTCGGTTTGCAAATCGCTCCGCTCGGTGCGGTCTTCCGTGCGCTGGGCCGTTTGGTCGTTGCGGCGTTCGGTGCGAACGCTCACCTTGGTGTCGCCGGCGCGGACGTCGACGCCGTAATGCTTATCGACGGCTTCCATCCAGGCGCGGTCGGCGGCATCAGGCCAATGGTTCTTGTCGAAGCCCGGCGCGTTCTTCAGTTTCTCTTGCGAAACGTCGAACACCACGAAGCTCTTGTTCTTGTCGGCGTCGTGCCGGAATTCGAGCGCTCGCCAGGGAACCGCGAACAGCTTGTCGCCCATTCCCAAGAATCCGCCGAAGGACAGGGCCGCATAGCGAACATGCCCGTGTTCGCCCATGTCGAGCATCAGATCCTTGATCTCGCCCAGGTCCTTTCCCGACGCGTTGCGGACCGTCATGCCACGCACTTTGGTCACGCGCAGTGCCGTGCCCTCGGTCTTTTTATCGATCTTGTGGTCGCGATCGGCGTCATCGCGGTTCCGCGTCGCGGTCGCGGTTTTGTGGCTGTCGTTGGCGGGCTTGTCGGCCGCGACGGCTATTGCCAGCCAGCCAAACACCCCGAAAAACACTGCCACGCTTGTTGCCAGTCGTACTCGCATCGCACTAATCCTCCTCTAGTTGCCCAAGAATATGGAATCCCCGTTGCCCGGTCTTGCAAAAGATGCAACTAACATGCCCCGCTCGTTTCCGCGGCAGCGGGGTGGCGGTTTGTACCTAGGCGCGGTACGATAGGGCGGTTCGCCCGGCAGGGATGCAAACCGCGGAGCCAAAAGGAGTTTTGAACGATGCGCGCTACTACAAAAGTCTCAGGTATGTGGTTGGGCGGCGGAATTGCCATCGGCTTGGCCATCGGAATGCTTTGGCCGCCGACGCAATTGCACGCCGTCGCCACCGATCGCGCCGACAACTTCGCGATCGCCACGGGACCGTTGGACGACGACACGGAAGCCCTGTTTTATCTTGATTTTATGAGCGGCGAGTTGAAAGCCACGGCCCTGAGCCCCATCGCACGCAAGTTTTTTGCCTCGTTTAGCGCCAACGTCGCCCACGACCTGGGTGTCAATCAGGCCAGAAACCCCAAGTATCTGATGGTCACCGGCAACTCGATCTTTCGTCGCGGCGGAGGGCAGGTGCAGCCCGGCAACGCCGTGGTCTACGTCGCCGAGCTGACCACGGGCAAGGTGGCCGCCTACGCCGCACCCTGGTCGCAGGCCTACGCGATCGCCGGCCGGCAAGTCAGGGCGCCGTTGATCTTGCTCGACGTTTACCCCATGCGGACCGTTTTGGCGAGCGAGGACTGAGCCATAGAATGCGCATCGTCGTGAATGGCACGCCACGCGAAGTGCCGCCGGGATTGACGGTCGCCCGCCTGCTCGACGAGTTGCAGATCGAGCCCAAACACGTGGCCGTGGAAGTAAACTTGGAGTTGGTGCCTCGCGGGGAGCACGCCCGCCGCCCGCTGGCCGAAGGCGATCAACTTGAAGTCGTCACCCTGGTTGGTGGAGGTTGAAGCATTGAGTACCGAGGTCATCCCTACCGCGACGGCGGATTCATGGCGTCTGGGCAACCACACGCTCGCCAGCCGCTTGATTGTCGGCACCGGGAAGTATGCCGATTACTCGGTCATGGCCGAGTCGCTGGAAGCGTCGGGCACCGACTGCATCACCGTGGCCGTGCGGCGCGAGCGGCTGATCGACTCGCAGGGCGGCAACTTGCTTGACTACATCGACACCCGCCGCTATGTGCTCTTGCCGAACACGGCGGGCTGCTTTTCGGCCGAGGACGCGGTGCGCGTGGCCCGGCTGGGCCGCGAGATTCTGCTCGGTCTCGACAACCCCGGCGCCGACTGGGTCAAGCTGGAAGTGCTGGGCGACAAAAAGACGCTGCTGCCCGACCCCGTGGCCACCCTGGAGGCGACGAAGCAGCTCGTGGCCGAACGGTTCCAGGTGCTGTGCTACACGACGGACGACCCGATCACCGCGCGGCGGCTGAAAGAGGCGGGTGCGACGAGCGTCATGCCCGCCGGCAGCCCGATCGGATCGGGCCAGGGCATTTTGAACCCCAACAACATCCGGATCTGTCTGGAGTATCTGAAGGAAGGCGATCCCGATTACCCGGTGATCGTGGATGCCGGCGTGGGCACGGCCAGCGATGTGACGGTGGCCATGGAGCTGGGCGTCGATGGCGTGCTGCTCAACACCGGCATCGCCCATGCGCGCGACCCCGTGATGATGGCACGGGCCATGAAGGCGGCCACCGAGGCGGGCCGCTTGGCCTATCTGGCCGGCCGCATTCCCAAGCGGCTATATGCGACGGCCAGCAGTCCTGAAGACGGCACGATTTCGCTGGTTAAACCGCGCTGCCAGACCCAATGACATTCGTACTTCCGTTCGGGGTTGGGGTCGAGCAGGCTCCAGTAGATGATCGTGCCGCCGGAGCGGTCTACGCCCTCGGATGGATAAATCGCCTTGGCGACTCCCGGCGATTTGGGGTCGATCTCGAGCACCCGGTAGCTCTCGTAAGGCTGCTTCTCCGGTAAGAGCAGCCACATCGAGAGCATGCCCGCGGGAACATCGACGCCGGCGGTCACGCGCGGGTCGAGCATAAAATCGTCGGGCAGCCGGTCTTTCATGAAGATTTCAAGCTGCACGTCGATCGGCGTCTCGACGGGCACGCGCGCCAGGTCGAGCCGCAGCTCCCAGTCTGAGCGGTTGCCGTTCGCGCCCGGCGCGGCCTTCCGCCGGCGCAGCACCGGATCGAGCTTCGCGTTCAGGCAGCGGACCTCGACCTGGTGCGCTGGCACGCTGAACGCATACCGAAACGGCGACTTGCCCGTGTAGTCGGCGTCTTTGTGCAGGCGAATCCGTCGCCGCAGATACGTGGTGTGTCCGTCGCGGCCCTTGTCGTCGGGCACGGCCCGCACGCCGTTCCGCAGGTCGAAGATCTGCGTGTCGCTGGTGAACGAGATACCCTGATCATCGACCGGATCGAACTCGGCCACTTCTTCATACTTCAGCGACGGCCAGGGCGACGGCGGCCCGTTTTGCACCAGATCGGCCACCACTTGCTGATCGTGCCCGCTGTGGGCGATGGCGTCGATGGCCTGCCGTGTTTGCTTGGCCTCGCCGCGCTCCTGCCAATATCGCCATGACGTAAGCGGCAAGATCGACAACAGCGGCAGGAGCAGGAGCAGATAGACGTACGAGGCCCAGTCCCTGTAGTCGAACAAACGGCTCCAGACGCGGCGTGCGGCCGATCGCTGCAGTGCCCGCGCGGCGACCACCTCGGCCGCCGGCCCCCGCTGGTTGCCCAACAGCGACGTGCGTCGCGGTTTGCCGGCGGTTGGCACGGCCGCAGCCGTGCCTTGATCGGTCGGGTCCCAGGGGGGCAAACTTGGCAAGTCGTCGCCAAATAATTGCGGCTGCCCCCGGCACGTCGACCGCGCCACGCAGTAGCCGTGTCGCACCAGCGCGCTGACCTCCAGCAGCGAGAAGGCGTCCAAGTCGGTGCGAATGTCGGGCAGCCGCCGCTGAATCTCGGGGTGCAACGCCGTGGGGTCGTCGTGCGGCGGGACCACGTCGCTGAGCGACATGAACAAAAAGCCCGGCTGATTGCCGAACGTTTCCTTTTCCAACTGCCAGACGCGGTCCATGCCGATGTCGCTGGCGCGCATCGCCGTGGCGATCAGCCCCGCGTCATGCACCGTGGTGCGGGCCTGCAGATGCTTGCCGGCGTCGCTCACGATCACCTGGTCGAACATCGAGGTCATCGGCCGCAGACAGCGCCGGCCGGTCACCTGCCGCAGCACCGTCTCGACAAGCTGGCGGTTGAGCCATACGCGGTCGTGGTGTTCCAAGTCTTTGCCCGACACGCGTGCGCTGTCGAGCAGCGCGGCCGCTTCGGGGTCGTCAGGCTGGACCGCCTCGAACGACGGCTCGCGGTAGAGAGCGGAGCCGGCGATCACATCCGAGAGCGCGTTGACCGTCGCTTGAGCATCGTCGCTCGAAGGTCCGCCGCCGTTGGCCTCCTGGGATATCTGCCGGATGCGTCCCAACGGCGTGTTCTCGTGCAAGCTGTCGGCCGACCTGAGGGCTTTTATCACGCACTCGGCGTCGTACATGTCGCCCAGCGTCAACTGCGATTCGCGGCCGATCCAGGTGCGTTCGATATTGCGGAACATCCGCACGCCCAAGTTGTCGAAAACGCCGCCGTCGGTGAACACCTGGCGGTTGAACTGTCCGCTGGCGGCGCCCACCTCGGCGGCGTTGACCATGAGCGGCGGAAAGAACCCCGGAAAAGCCGACGAAGCCGTCACCGCCAGGGGCACGGTGGCCAGCCCGGCGTGCAGTCGCTCAAAGCGGAACAACTCGCCGGGCAGCCGCTTCTGGAAAACCACCCCCTCGCGCGTGAACGAACAGAGCGAACCTTCGGTCAAATTGGTCGAGAGAATGTGCAACTGAGGGTGTTCGGGCAACTGGAACATGCACGTGTCGCCGTAAAGAAAATGCTGGTAATACATTTCCAGCATGCCCGTGCGGGTCAGGCGGCGATCGCGCCGCATGCGCGTCATCCACCGCGCCAGATGGACCGGCACCGACAAGGGGGCGCGGCGGACGATTCGATTGCGCACGTCGAGCCGCGTGAACCTGACGACCTCGGCGGCGACGGCGTCGAACTGGTCGGGCGTGCCGGTGTAACGGTCCCAATTGAGCACCAGATGGGCAGCCAGCACGCTCCCGCCTGAGACCGATGTGATGTGCGTGACCGAGGGCAGAATGCCGGCGTCGCGCAAAAAGCGGACCAGACCCAAGTGAAACAGCGTGGCCCGGAATCCTCCGCCCGACAGGGCCAATCCGATCCGTTTGCGGTTTGCGTCTGCGATCATTGCGTATTCCTCCCTGACGCCCCACAAACGGCCCATTGCCGGCAATCTTCGTTCCAAATCCTGAGTGCCGCGTCGAGATAAAGGAGCGAAAGTGCGCAGTGGATTCTGTAAGTTGCGCTGCAAAGGCATTACAATGGTCGAACCTCGGTCGTAGCCACGCCTGTGAATCAAGCCGCTCACGGAGAAACCATGAAACGGACCTCGCTGCCGCTGTTCGCCGTCGTTCTCCTGGCGCATGGCGCGGCGCTGCACGCGGCCGACGCTCCAGCCGCGCAACGCCCTAACCTTCTCTGGCTCGTCAGCGAGGACAACGATTGCTTCCTCGGCTGCTATGGCGATGCGCTGGCGCAGACGCCGACGCTCGACAAGCTCGCTCGCGAGGGCGTGCTGTTTGAACGCTGTTTCACCATGCCGGTCTGTGCGCCTTCGCGGTTCACGTTGATCGGCGGCCTGTACCCGACCACCTGCGGCCCCGCGCACCACATGCGCGCGCAGGGCAAGATTCCAGCCTGGCTCAAAGGTTTTCCAGCCTACTTGCGGGCGGCGGGCTATTACACGTCCAACAACGCCAAGACCGATTACAACTCGCCGGTCCGGGTCCAGGATGCCTGGAATGAGTCGAGTAAGAACGCCCACTGGCGCAACCGCGCGCCGGGCCAGCCGTTCTTCAGCGTCTTCAATCACGAGGTCACGCACGAGAGCTGCCTCTTTCCAGAGAAGGAATTGCCGCTCGACTTCCCGCCCACAGACCCGGCGGCGGTGAGAATCCCACCCTACCAGCCTGATACGCCCGAGATGCGGGCCGACTGGGTGCGCTACTACAACCACCTGCGATTGCTCGACAAGCAAATCGCGGCGATGCTCGAAGACTTGGCCGACGCCGGGTTGGCGGACGACACGATCGTCTTCTATTACTCCGACAATGGCGGCGTACTGCCGCGCAGCAAGCGTTTTCTTCAGGAAAGCGGCACGCACGTTCCGCTGATCGTTTTTTTCCCGCCGAAATGGCGGCACTTGGCGCCGGCAGCGCCCGGCTCGCGCGTCACGCAGCCGGTGCATTTCGTCGATTTCGCCCCCACGGTCCTCTCGCTGGCCGGCGTGAAGATTCCCGACTATATGCAAGGCCGCGCGTTTGCCGGCCCTGCGCGTGCGGAGCCGAACGAGTTTGTGTTCTGCACGCGAGACCGCATGGACGAACGCTACGACATGATGCGCTCGGTCATGGACTCGCGCTGGCTCTACATTCACAACTATCGGCCGGACCTGCCGTACGTGCAGCCGCTGGAGTATCAGTTCAAGGCGCGCGGCTATCGGTCTTGGTCGCGGCTGGCGGCCGCGGGCCAACTCACTCCGGCCACCGCACAGTTTTGGGGACAAAAACCGACGGAAGAGCTTTACGACATGCGGACCGATCCCGACAGCGTCCACAATCTCGCCACCGACCCCGACCACCGCGCAACGTTGGAACGAATGCGTGCGGCACTCCGGCGGCACGTGCTGCGGACCTACGACAATGGCTTTCTGCCTGAAGGCTCGGAGCTCGAAGGCTACGAAGCCTCGCACGCGCCCGGCGCTTGGCCGGTCGAGCGAGTGTTCGATCTGGCCGGACTCGCCTCTCAACGCGGTCCCGCGAACCTGCCGAAGCTGATCGAAGCGCTCGACGACGAGAGTGAACCGATTCGCTGGTGGGCCGCGCAAGGCTGTACCATGTTGGGCGAAAGGGCCGCGCCGGCCGAGGCCGCCTTGCGTCGCCGCTTGGAAGACGAATCGGGCGCCGTGGCCGTGGCCGCCGCCGAGGCACTCGCGCGCCTGGGCAAACTCGACGTCGCCCTGCCCGTGTTGGAACGTTGGCTTCAACACGGCGATGCCCCCGGCTTCGTCCTGCAGGCCGCCAACGTATTGGACCGGCTCGGTGAGCTCGCCCGCTCTTCGCTACCCGCGATGAAGGTGGCGGGCGCGTCTGCGGCTCCTCAGAAGGGCGGAACGTACCCGCCGCAATACATTTTGAAGCACGCCATCGACGTGTTGGAAGGAAGAACGCAAGCGTTCGTTTACCCACGCCCCATCAACGCCGGCGCGAGGCCCTGATGTCGTCGGACCGGCCGTTGATCGTCATCACAGCGCCAACATAGCTACGATATAGCCTCCTACGCCGAGCAGGCCGAGCACCGCATAAGCGTCGCTCAAAACATCATTCCACGGATTCGGTTCGGACATCGATCTAATTTCCCCCGGTTTCGTCCGTCTAAAGACGGCTGCCACTGCTAAGCAACTGCCGTGCCCCGATTTGGCGGGGGACGGAAAATGGTCCTAAACCTAACGGCCGTGTAAGGTTGCGAAGCGACGAGCGAAACGCGGTAACTCTGTCGGTTTGTCGCGCGAATAAGCATTTTCTGCCTGAAATAACGGCAATAACGACTGGCACCGGGGCATCGCTTGGCCGAAACGAAGCTCGAAGCGTTAGCGCGGCAACTCCACTGCGCTTTCTGGCTTACGCTTCGTTTTGCCGGCCGCCAGTACCGCCGCGACCACGGCGTCGGGCGTATGCCGCATCAGCCATGCTGGCCGGCACGCTTGGGCGGCGGCCCGATACGTCGGGTAACCGTCGATCACCCGTTGCACCGCCTCGACGAACGACTCGTAGCCCTCGAAGGTTTCGCCCACGGCGTTGGGCAGTTGACTGGAGAGCCACGTCCCCTTGGGCACGACGGCCGGGACGCCCGCGGCCAGCGCTTCGGCGAGCACGCCCGAAGTGCAGGCCCGATATCGTTCGGGCAAATAGGGAAGCAGCACCACGTCGGCACGCGCGAAGAGTCGGTAATAGTCGTCCGGCGGCAGTCCTTCTTCGAGCGCCACGAATTCGAGGTCGTCGCCGCCCAGCGTCCTCAATCGCTCCAGCGCGGCGACGCTGTGCGGATTGTGCTCCGGAGCGCTGATGTTGGCTTGGATCAAGAAGCGGACTCGGCCGGCATCGTTCTGCTGGCGCAACGTTGCGATGAGGTTGGGCAGCCAGGGAAAGCCCTTCTCATCGCGGGCTCCGCCGAGGTAAGCGATCGTCAACGGGCTGTCGGCGTGGCGCGTGGATTCCGGGATCAGCTCCGAGCGAAAGGGAAGGGGCAAAACATCAAAACGAAGGCCGGAGATCGACTCATAATCGCGTGCCAGCGCTTCGGCGTCGGTATAGAACCGGACGTTTTGACTCGTTCCCCATTCGGCGTGCAACAAGAGGAAGGCCCGCTGCATTACGGCGCCGGGCGATCGTTCCCAGCAGTGGGCGTTTGTTTCACCCTCGAACAGCGGATGACGGAATTCCAGGTGAAACGTGGGAGAGGCGTCGAGACCGAACTGCTCGGCGATCAGATGCACGGCGAGTAGCTCTCTGGCGTGGGACGTCGTCAAGAGCACGTGGTCGTCGGGGCCGGGGTCCGCGGCCTTCAAGAACCGATCGAGGTCTTGCCTGAACAGCAACGCATATTCCAGTTCAGCCAACAAGCCGAGCGGCGACAAGCGACGCAGGGCGTCGAGCAGTCGCGGCCGCAGTCGAGCGTCGTCGAGCGCGGCCGCGATGGCCGGCCAGTGGGCCGCCTGCTGAGCCAGCTCGGCGTCGCGACCGTATTTCCAGCGCGAAGCGGCTGTTTGCAGGTCCTGCCTGGCCTGCCGGCGCTGCGACCCACGGACGGTCCTCGGCAGACAGTAACGAACGAACACGCGTGCCGCGTCGTAGGCCAACGGAGGCATGGCATAGCGCGTCGCCAGTTTGGCCAGTCGGGCGGCTCCCACGGCGGTCTGCCGAGCGCTCGGTCGGGCGATCGACGAAGGCCCGAGGGGCAAGGCGGCGCCGCACTCGGCATCTCCGCTGGCGCTGGGCTGGCCTTCCACGGTCTCGTTGCACGGCGCGGCGACCGCTTCACGCATCCAGTGATCGGTGCGGAAGAACCGATGGTTGTCGAGCCACGGCGGAAGTAGATCAGGTGGACATTCGGCGTGCGCCCCCAGAACGCATTGGCAGCCGGCGCGACGGGCGGCCTCGGCCAGGGCAACCGAGGTCTCGAAGTAGTGTCCGGTCTGCTCTCGCAAGCCGTTGGCTACGATCAGCAATTTGCGCTGCGAAATCACTTGTCGTCCCTTGCGGTCCAAAGGCTGTGCGGTCGAGCGTGTTTACACCACGTGCCGCGCTTTCCACAAGAGCAATTAGTGATTGATGTTGATACCGAAGTTGAGGCCCTGAATCAGCACGGTCTGGTGGCTGCCCGTGCTGAGGATGCCCAGGCTCGGCAAGGCATAGCTGGTCATATTGGTCGAGCGGCCGATGCCTCCCATCACCAGCCCGGTCCAACCGACCGTGGCCTGGACGTTTTTGAAAATCCGGTAATTGGCGTTGAGCCTCAACTCGCCCACCGGCGCGAAGGTGGTCCGGTGTACGACGTTGGACACGCCGGTGGGCGTGAGCGCCGGCACGCGGAACTGTGGCAAGGTAATCGGCGAACCCGTGCTGGTGGTGCCGGTGCCGGTGGTACTGTTCAACGTGCTCAGAAATGAGGTGTTGGGTTGCGGATTGAAGACAAAAAAGGAGGGCTGCAAGGTGCCGGCGTCGGGACGCTGCGCGATGGCACCGTTCTGGGTGGTGGTCTGGAAGTTGGCGGCGGTCATGAAGCGGCCTTCGGCGTTCCAGCCCAGGCGGCCCCGCTGCTTGGTCCAGCGCAAGGCGATTTGCGGGCCGACCAGGTAGTTGGCCGTGGCGGTGGTGAAGTTGGTGTCGGACAACAAGCCGGCAATGGCTGTGCCGCCCGCGCCACTGGTCGTTCCGCCCGTTGCGCCGGAGAGATTCGAAAGCGAGGTGCTATAGCCGGTGCCATCGAAATAGAAGTTGTCTCGGAAGCGGATGTAACGTGCCCCCGCCATGAAGTCCCAATAGCCGTGATCGGCGCGCCGGTTCTTGGAAAGCTGGTAGGTCCGCATCAACTCAATGCCCCACACGTTGGTGGTATATTTCGTGACCACGTGGCTGAAGAAAATCGGCAGTCCGACCAGGTCGCCCAAGTCCGTGGGGGCGGGAACATCGGGGAAACCATCGCGCGGAGGCACGAACGTGGGCGGTGGACTGGCGTTCGGCGTGCCGATGTCGCGGCCCGAACCGCCGAACACGCCGTTGTGGTTGAGGTCGGTATCGACGATCGCAGTCTGGCCTGCGGTGGTGGTGGTTCCGGTCCCGAAGCCCGGTTGATTGGCCGGCACGGGCAGGGCTTGTTCAATGAAGCCTTCCAGCGGGGAAATGCCGTTCACCAGCGGAGCCGAGAAGGCCACGCCCGCGTCCGTGGCTTGGCCGAACGACGTCGCGGAGTGGAGCACAAAGGTGCCCACCATCCAGCCGACGCCGTCGTCTCCCACGTAGCCCAACTGCAAGCGTTCGCCTTGGCGCAGCGGGGCCGTGATGAAGCCGGTATCGAGGGTATTGACCTGGTTCATGAACCCGCCAGGCACGCCCGTGCTCACAATGTCGTTGACGCCCGGCGTGTTGAGCGGGGCGCCGACGCTGGTCCGATCGGGAGCGGACGTGGACCAGGCGAGGTCTTCGATGGTGAAGAACCAGCCCCGCGACTGCTTGGGACCGCTGCCGTAGGTGCTGGTCGTGTCCGAGGCGGGAGCGAAAGGTTGAAAATCTCGGACCCCCGGCACCCATTCACTATCTGGCGTTTCTTGGCCGAGGGCCAGGCCCGCAAACACGAGCTGTAACCCTACCGCCAACCACAGTTTCGAACGGTTGATCGACATCGCTTGGGTCTACCTTGACGCGTTCGGATTTCACGCGCACACCCTCCACGGCGGAGAGACAATGCTTGTGCCCGTGCGGGTAGTATCGGTAGTGCCGTGCAAAGTAGTTGAACAAGAACGGCAAAAGCTGCTGTCAATGCGCAAGGTTTCGGTAATTTGCGTCGTGAGGGCAGTGAAACCGGGAGGTATGGAGAATCATTTCCGGCGGCTTTCGCTCTTGACTCACATCCGCCGCGGCGAACTTTTCGCTTCCATCGGCAATGACGACCGGACCGGATGCTCTTGACAGGCGACAATTGCCGGCACGCCGGGCGGCCGGACGGTATAATCTAGTCATCCCCTACGCGTCGAGGACTCAACCATGATCAACCTTCTCAACCCCGCCAACATGACATTGCCTGCTTTGGCGTGCTCGTGCCTGCTGCTCGTCGGCGCCCCAAGCTGGGCCGACACGGACTTGCCCCGCTATTGGCCCAAGGTCGGTCAGGAACTGACCTACCGGACAACGAGCGAGTTCTCGACGGCCGAGGGGCAGGCGATGGCCAGTGAATCGACGTGGCAAGTGTGGGTGGTGAGGCAAAACAGCGATGGTACGTGGCGATTGATCTTCCGCCATGCCTCGACGGTTCAAGGACTCGCCGGTGCGACCAAGCCGGGCGCGAAGCCCCCATCCGCCAAGACCGCAGCGAAGCCCGCCGCCAGGCCGACGGCCGGCAAGGCGGCCCCCGCCAAACCGGGCACGGCCCGGGCCGCACCCGGCAAAGGGGCCGCACCCGGCAAAGGGACCACAGCCAAGCCTCCGGCCAAGCAGCCGCAAGCGGCTCCCACGCAGACGGCCTCGTTCGAGCAAGTGGCCTTCGCCTACTGCGATTTGTCGGCCGACGGCGCCGTCGCCCCCAACCCCACGCTCGGCTTTCAATTTGAGCCGCGCCAGCTTTTGCCCAAATTGCCGGTGAACAAAAAAGAGATCGAAAAGGGATGGACCGATTTCGACAAGGCAACGCAGACCGGCTATCGCTACCGCATCGAGGAAGCCCCCGATGACGACGACGATGACGATGACGATCCGCGGTGGAAGATAGTGGCCACGCGACAGAATCCCGTCGACGATATTTACCTTTCGCGGTCGCAATCGACGTTCACTTTCAACGGCGACTTGGGAGTCGTCGAGCGCATCGAATCGAAGCTGGAACAAGGCTATGGTCTCATCGGGACGCAGGTCAGCACGACCGAACTGGCCGGCATCGAACAGTTCGATATGGTTTGGTGCAAGCGGCTCGACGAAGAAATGGGGCTTTATTTCGGCGTGCAACGGCGCTACCAGGACTTGCTGAAGGCGGCCGAACGCAATAGCGCCGACGCCGAGACGTTGTTGATCGAGGCCGGAGCGTTGTTGCAGAAGGCCGCCGCCGACATCACGTTGCCGGTGGTCAAAGAAGACTTGCGCAAGCAAGTCGCCCAACATGCGGGCATGATCGGTCGGGTGGCACGCGCGGCGCGCGACCGGTCGGACCTGATCGATCAACCCGCCCCCGCCTGGCAGACGAAGGACCTGGACGGCAACGCCCATGCGCTCCGCGATTACAAGCAGAAGGTGCTGGTGATGCACTTCTGGAAGCGGAGCGATGGCTGGAGCCTGCGCACGCTTCCGCAGGTCGAGCGGTTGGCCGAGCGGTTCGCCGACCAGCCCGTGGCGGTGCTCGGCATGAACACCGACGCCAACGAGCAAGACGCCCGCTTTGTGGCCGACAAGATGGGGCTGGCTTTTCCCATCCTGCGGGCCGACAAGTTCGCCGAGAAGTACAACACCTCGTCGTCGATGCTGGTGGTGATCGATCAGAAAGGGAAAGTGCGCGACGTCTACTCCGGTTATTCGCCGACGTTGGTGGAGGACGTGGCGAAGGTTATCTTCGGTCTCCTGGAGGGCGGCTAGAACACGGTCCGTCGTCGATTGGCCGCGGAGCCTGCCCTCAAACCTGGCCGGTTCCGGCCAGGACGGGTCACGTGGCCAGAAGCAACCTGCCCGGCACTTGTAGATAATTCTTGACCTCGTTCAGGAAGCGGGCCGCCGTGGCGCCGTCGACCAGCCGATGATCGTAGGACAGGCTCAACGGCATCATCAACCGCACCTTGAGCTCGTCGTTTTCCATCACCACCGGCAGCTTGCGCGAGCGGCCGACCAACAGCACCGCCACTTCCGGCGGATTGATGATCGGCGTCGAGTAGATGCCGCCGATCGCCCCCAGATTGCTGATCGTAAACGTGCCCCCGCGCATGTCGTCCATGCTGAACTGGTTGTTGCGGGCACGCGACGAAATCTCGGTCAGCGACTGGGCGATCTGCGGGATCGTCAGCCGCTCGACGTCACGCAGCACAGGCACCACCAGCCCGCGCGGCGTATCGACGGCCACGCCCAGGCTGACGTAGTCCTTATAAATGATCTGCTCGTTTTCCAGGTCGATGGTGGCGTTGAGCGTGGGGTGCAGTTGCAGCGAGTGGGCCACGGCCTTCATCAGGAAGGCCATCATCGTCAGCTTCACTTCGGTGCCCACATAATCGGCCATGCTGCCTTTGCGGATCCGCTCGAGCTCGGTGATGTCGGCGTCGTCGAAATTGGTGACGTGCGGAATCGTCTGCGACGAGCGGGCCATGTTCAAGGCGATCGTCTTGCGAATCCTTGGCAGCTTCTGGAGCTGGGTCGGTCCGTACTGGTCCTGGCTGGGCGAAGTGTCGGGAATCGAGGGCGTGCGTTTGGGCGGCATCGGCGAGTGCAGCGTCGATTCGCGGACCGCCTTCTTAACGTCTTCTTCGGTGATCCGGCCGCTCGGTCCGCTGCCGTTCACGCGGCTGAGATCGACGCCCAGTTCACGTGCCAGCCGGCGCGTGGCTGGCCCGGCGGCCGCCGTGGGCGCCTCCTCGCGTTCGGCCACCGGCGCGGCGCGCGATGCTCCGCCGTTCGTCGAGGGCCGGGCCGGCGCCAGCTCAGTCGCGGGCGGTGCTTTGGGTTCTTCTTTGACGGCGGCAGCCACGGGTTTTTCGGCCGCCGACGCCTTGTTGGCCGGCGCGGTTTTCGGCGGCGATTCGGGCGGTGCGGCCCGCGTTTCGGCCTTCTCGGCGACTTCGCGTTTGGGGGCCTTCGCTACGGAACCTTCCTTGGCTTCGATCGACAACAGCAGCCCGCCCACCGGCACGGTCTGACCCGGCTTGACATGCACTTTGGTCACCTTGCCGGCTTGCGGAGAAGGCAGTTCGACGGTGGCTTTGCCGGTTTCGACCTCGACCACGCCCTGATTGGCCTGGATCTCGTCCCCTTCGTGAACCAGCACGCTCACGATGTCGCCCGCCTCAATATTTTCGCCCAGATCGGGAAGTTTGAAGTCCATTTTCTTATTGATGTTCGGTTTCCAGGAAGGCCGCTTCAGAAGTTTTAGGGCGTTGGGCGCACAGTAATGCCGATTTTACTAGCGTACGTGCGAATGTTCGGTGCGACGCGGTTTTTCGCCTCAGCGGCTTCGTACGGAGCTAGCAGCGTAACAATCTCGATGGCCCGCTCCTCACCTCTCATCCCTTACGCAAACAGCGGATCGGCCTTCTCCGCGTCGATCCCCAAGTTGGTGATCGCCTTGGGCAGCTTGCCGCGGTCGAATTTGCCTTGTTCGGCCAATTTGGTCAAGGCGGACAGGGTGATAAACTCGGCGTCGACCTCGAAATGCCGCCGCAGCCGCTCGCGCGTGTCGCTGCGGCCCAGGCCGTCGGTGCCCAAGGCAAACAGCCCGCCCGGAACCCAATGCGAAATCTGTTCGGCCACCGCCCGCACATAATCGGAGCTGGCGATGAACGGCCCCTCTTCCTTGGCCAAGACGTCTTCGAGATACGAGCGGCGCGGCGGCTCCTTGGGGTGCAACCCATTCCAGTGTGCGGCCGCCTGCGCCTCGCGGCGCAGCTCGGTATAGCTCGTCACGCTCCAGACGTTGCTGGAAACTTTGTACTTTTCGGCCAGAATCGCCTGGGCACGCAACGCCTCGCGCAAAATCGGGCCGCTGCCAAACAGTTGCACCCGCGGCTGCTTCTTGTCGACGTCGACCACCGACAGCTTGTACATGCCCTTGACGATCCCCTCGGTCACCCCGTCGGGCATGGCCGGCATCGGATAGTTCTCGTTATAGAGCGTGATGTAGTACATGCAATCTTCGCACGCTTCATACATCCGCCGCAGCCCGTCCATGACGATCACGGCCGTCTCGTAGGCATAACCGGGGTCGTAAGAGTGGACGGTCGGATAGGCCGTCGAGAACAGATGGCTGTGGCCGTCCTCGTGCTGCAGGCCCTCGCCGTTGAGCGTGGTGCGGCCCGCCGTGCCGCCCAACAAAAAGCCGCGGCAGCGAGCGTCGGCGGCGGCCCAAATCAGGTCGCCGATCCGCTGGAAGCCGAACATCGAGTAGTAAATGAAAAACGGAATCATGTTGATGCCGTGCGTCGTATGCGCGGTGCCCGCCGCGATGAACGACGACATCGATCCCGCCTCGGTGATTCCCTCTTCGAGAATCTGCCCGTCTTTGGCCTCGCGATAATACAGAAACTGCTCGCTGTCGACCGGCTCGTAGAGCTGGCCGGTGTGGGCGTAGATGCCGCACTGCCGGAAGAGCGGATCCATGCCGAAGGTGCGCGACTCGTCGGGCACGATCGGCACGATGTATTTGCCGATCTCCTTGTGCTTCAGCAGGCGGCCGAAGTGCTTGACGAAGGCCATCGTGGTCGAGACTTCTCGCTCGCCGCTGGAAGTGATCGAGTCGGGGAACTCGTCGATCCGCGGCATTTTTTGCGGGTTGGCTTTGGTGATGCGGGCCGGCACGAAGCCGCCCAGCTCGTTGCGGCGCTCCCGCAGATACTGCATCTCATGACTGTCTTCGGCCGGCCGATAGAATGGGGCCTCGGCGACGTCCTGATCGGAGATCGGAATGCCGAACCGGCTGCGGAACTCGCGATACTCGTCTTCGTTCAGCTTCTTTTGCTGATGGGTGATGTTGCGGCCTTCGCCCGCCTCGCCCAGGCCATAGCCCTTGATGGTCTTGGCCAGGATGACCGTCGGCCTGCCCGTCGTCTCCATCGCGGCCTTATAAGCGGTATAGACCTTTTCCGGGTCGTGTCCGCCGCGCCGCAGAGTGCGGAGCTTTTCGTCCGACAAATGGCTGACCAGATCGAGCAACTCAGGATACTTGCCAAAGAAGTTCTCACGGATGTAGCTGCCCGGCATGACCGTATACTTTTGGTATTCGCCATCCACGACTTCGCCCATCCGCTGCACGAGCAGGCCGGTTTTGTCTTTGTCGAGCAGCGTGTCCCAGTCGTCGCCCCAGACGACCTTGATGACGTTCCAACCGGCGCCGCGGAAGGCCCCTTCCAGTTCCTGAATGATCTTGCCGTTGCCGCGCACCGGCCCATCGAGCCGCTGCAGGTTGCAGTTGATGACGAAGATCAGATTGTCGAGCTTCTCCCGCGCGGCCAGCGTGATGGCGCCCAGCGATTCCGGCTCGTCGCACTCGCCGTCGCCCAAAAACGCCCATACCGTCCGGCCGCTGGTGTCTTTGATGCCGCGGTCGCTGAGATACTTGGCGAAGCGGGCCTGATAGATGGCCATAATCGGCCCCAGGCCCATCGAGACCGTGGGGAATTCCCAAAAGCCGGGCATCAGCCAGGGATGCGGATAACTTGACAAGCCGCCGCCTTCGGCCAGCTCCTGGCGGAAGTTGATGAGATGCTGCTCGGTGAGCCGGCCCTCCAGGTAGGCACGGGCATACATGCCCGGAGCGGCGTGCCCCTGAAAGAAGATGATGTCGCCCGAATAGTCTTCGCCCTTGCCGCGGAAAAAATGGTTGAAGGCCACTTCATAAAGCGTGGCGGCCGAGGCGTAGGTGGAGATGTGCCCGCCCAGGCCGTAGGGAAGGTGGTTGGCCCGCGAGACCATCGCCATGGCGTTCCAGCGGACGATGCTCTTGATGCGCCGCTCGATCTCGCGATGGCCGGGGTAGGCCGGTTGCTGGTCGGCCGGAATGGTGTTGATGTACGGCGTGTTGATGGCAAACGGCAGTTCGATGCCGTTCCGGCTGGCCAGCTCGTCGAGGACCGAGAGCAGAAATCTGGCCCGTTCCGGCCCTTTGGTCTCCAGCACATATTGAAGCGATTCGATCCACTCCGACGTTTCCGCCGGATCGAAGTCGTTGCCTACCGGAACAATTTCGGCTTGGGCCATTCCCACGCTCCTGGTCCTAAAAGATTCAACCAATACTTCCCGCCCGGTTATTTCAGCACGACGGCGCCGGCCGCAGGAGGAACGCCGACGGTGCCAGACACACAAACCCGAAGCCTAAGCGAGGCGCGGCAAATACGGCGCCTCGCTGCGCTTAGATTCATCACGGGCCGGCGACATTGATCGAAGCGCATCGCCCACCGTCGTCTTAAAGGGCAAGAGCCACGCGGGCTGCGCCTTGGATCCCGTCGATATTATTTCGCACCGTAGCCTAAACGTAAAGGGCAACTGTGCATGGCCGGCACCTTGAACGGCGACCATCCCACCGAAGGCTACGCGAGCATCCGGGATTTTTTTGTCAAGCAGCTGGGGGCAGAGATGTAATGGGGCGACGGAGCAGGGAAGCGATTGCAATTCGCGCTAGTTCGTGACTGCCTGAAAAACGCGCCCAACTTGGCGAAGGAAGGCGAGGTCATCGCTTTCCGCACGACGCGCAATTTCGTCGAGCCACTTCACCGTAGCGGGTTCCAGACAAGCCTCCGTTGGCGCTTCGGCTGGATACACAACTTCCACTTCTACTTCCACGGCGTATTGCCCGCGTTGCACCCATCGTCGGCGTTTTTCTCGTCGCTCGGCCATTTTTGCCTACTCCGTGAAATAAACCGTTACTAGCATCGCACGGCCACTATCGGCCAAATATGCCCAAATGGCTTCCACCTCCGTGCCATCCGCCAGCTCTTGTCGAACGACAACGGAAGGATTCGGCTTGCTAGCCGGTCGCTCGCGTAAAAGCTCGCTGTCCGAGAAGCCGGCGATGATCTGCCAGTCACTTATTCCTCGCTCTTCGCATCGCTCGTCGGCGTGCGAAGAAACAAGATAGCGCTCGTTACTGATCGCCACCTGAATCTTCTTGAATAATGTCCCCATCGCGGGGCCTCACGCCGCGTTCAAAAATGTTACGGTTTTACCAGTTTACCGCGCCCTCGACCCGGCTGCACTTCCCGCATCTTAGTTCCGATGGCAGATCTGATTTGCGGCGTGCGGTGGGGGCGTTATTCCCCGTGGCGGCACATGTTTCGGGGCCGTGGAAGTCATTGACACCCGTCGTCTCAATCGCCAAGAGCGACGCGGGTTGGGCCTCGCATCCCCTCGATATTATTTCGCACCGCGGCCCGAACGTAAAGGGCAAGTCGTTTCAACGCAGTTGCGGTCGCGGGCGTTGGGCCACGTCGAGGCGTTCGACGAGGGCCATGCCGCCGGGATGACCTGGAGACACGGCCAAGAGTTGGGCCGTCGTCTGACGTGCCTCGGTCTCGCGTCCGGCCTTCCATTGAGCTTCGGCCAAGCGATAGAGCGTTTCGACCGCCGGCGGTCCGCGGTCGCGGGCCAGCGCCAGCAAATCGGCCGCCTCGGCGCACCGCCCCAAAGCGTCGTAGGCCAGACCCGTCAAGTAAAACACCTGGGCCGGCTCCTCGCCCGGCGGATACGTTTCGCTCAACGTTTGCAACGTCGCCAGGGCCCGCTGCGGTTGGTTGAGCTGGCGGTAGACCTCCGCCACGTCGAGCAAGGTCTCGCGGTCATCGGGACGATAGCCCAACGCGCGGTGGTAGTCGGCCAGGGCCTCGCGCGGCTCGCCGGCGTCGCGCCGCAGCCGCCCGCGCAGCGACCATACGGCCGCGTTCTTCGGATCGACGTCGAGCGCTCGTTCGATCAGCTCGCCGGCCTCGGCGGCCTGGCCCAGGGCGGTCCTCATCTGGGCCGCGCGCACCAGCAGTTCCGGGTCGTCGGGCGAAAGCTGCAAGGCCTTGTCGAGTTGCTCCAGCGCGGCCGCCTGTTGTCGGCGGTGCCAGAGCGCTTCGGCATAGTGAAAGCGGGCCTCGGCGTCTTGCGGAAAGACCTTCACCGCCTGGGCCAGCAGCTCGTCGGCGCGGACCCAGTTGCCATGCTCCATGGCGCTGACGCCCTGCTGCGACAGTTGCCGCGACAGCACCAGCGACCGCGGCACGGGGCCGTCCGCCCCGCGAAAATGGCACCCCATGCTCGCCCCGCAGGCGGCCACCAGCCAGTGCAATACATGCCGAAGACACCGGTCCATGCGCGCGAAAATGGGCAAACGAGGGAAAAAGGCCGCGAACCGTAGCATCAAACGGCGTCAGACGCAAGACGATTACTCAGGCGTCCGCATCTCTTCGATCCACCTGCGGATCAGCTCCACCGCTCGTCGATCGACTAAAGAAGTAGCGAGTTGCGGCATCTGCCCGCGGCCGCGAATGCTGATGCGGCGCAGAAGCACCGAGCGGTCGGGGTCGCCGGCCGCCACCAGCTTCGCCCGTTCCATGCCGAAACGATCATGCAGAGGCTCGACGCCGACGAGCCGCATTTTGTCGCGGGCCGTCGAAAAACGCAGGTCCAGTTGCGCATTGCCGCCGCCGGCTTCGACGTGGCATTGGGCACAGTTGGCGTGCAAATACGCTCGTGCCCGCCGGTCGATCGGTTCTCGATCGTCATCAGGATCGGCCAGCCGTTCATAACGGTCCGGCGATCGCGCGAGAAGGGACGAAGCCGCCGCCGACCGCTGTCCGCGAGAGGCCGTCGCTTCGGCCACGCGCTTCGCGGCATCTTCGGCCGACATACTTGAGGCGCGAAGTTGTTCCCGTAGATACTCGCTCGCTTGAGCCTGATAATCGACGCGCAGCAGCCCCAGATGCTCGAACACGCGCAACTGGTTGTCGACGACACCGCCGTAGTTGTTGTCTCGGTTCAGTTGGACGGTGGAGACGCCCAGCACGAAATTGGCCGCCCGGCTGTGACAAACCATGCACTCGCTACGGCTGGGATAGTGCCACGTTTGCCGCCGCTCGCCGTCCGCCGAGCGGACCGTAAACTCCTGATCGGCTCCCTCCTTCTCTACGAGCAGGGCCTCGGTCTGCTCCTCGTTCCAGCGATAGGAGTAGCCGGCCCATTCGCCCTGTTGGCGAGTCAACAGGCGGGTCTCGATCCAGCGCCGCGAATCTGGCCTGCCTTCGTTTCTTTCCAACGCAAACGATTTGACCAGCACGGTCCGATCGGGGAGTTCCCAGGTGCGATCGGTGGTAAAGGGGATGCGGACGGGCACCTCGTGGCCGTCCTGAGTCATTGTGGGCGGCAAGACCAGCCAGCGCTCCTTGTGAGCGCCGTCCGACCAGAGCGGCGCATTGACGTCGTAGGGAACCGCGCCTGGTTGCATCCCATGTCCGGGCACCGAGCGAAAAAGGCCCGTCTCACTCAGTCGGCGCGGAAAGGCGGCCTGTGTGTTCTTGTCGGTGTTCGGCTCCAAGGTGTAGAAGCCGCCGCGGCCACCGCCCTGATGGTCGGCGATCAGCATCTCGCCGTCGGCGTCGAGCGCAAAGGCCGTGATCGCCAGGGTGGTATCGGCCAGTTCCTTGTGCCAAACGACCTTGTCGCCGTCGTGTCGCAAGCCCCAGATTTTGCCCGTCGAATAGTCGCCATAAAGATAGGCGCCCCGCAGCTCCGGCAGCTTGGTGCCGTGGTACACGACTCCCCCGGTCAGCGATCTTGCCTCCGAGTGCGGGTGCTCCGCGGTGGGCGGCGTGTGCGGAACGTCCGCCAGTTTGCGCTGCAGGTAGAAGGGATGGCTTCCCTCGAACACGCTCCAGCCATAGTTCGCTCCGCGCCGCAGCAAAAAGACGTGCTCCCACAGGTCTTGGCCGTTGCTACCGATCCAGATCTGCCCGGTGGCCGGATCAACCGTCATCCGCCAGGGATTTCGCAAGCCAAAGGCCCAGGTCTCGGGCCGTGCGCCGGCAACGCTCACGAAGGGATTGTCGGCAGGGACTGAATAGGGCTGATCGGCCCAAGGATGATCGACGTCGATCCGCAGTACCTTGGCTGTGAGTCGGCTCAGATCCTGGCCGACGACGTCGGTGTCGGAATCGGAAGTGCCGTCGCCCGACGTGATGTAGAGCATGCGATCGAGGCCGAAGGCCAGGGCCGCGCCGTCGTGACCGGCGGATGGCCATTCGATGATGGTCAAGGCCGACGCGGGGTCGAACGCCCGCGGAGCCTCGCGAGCGACCGTATACCTCGTGATGCGAGTCGAGCGTCGGCTGCTGCCGGACTTCGTATTCGCGCCGACAAACACGTGGCCGTTCCGACGAAAGTCGGGATGGAACACGAGCGAGTAGGCGAGCCCCTCCTCCATCTGCAACAAGGTTTCCAGTTCGCCGCTGCCGGGTTCGCCGCTGGTCCGCGCGATGCGCGTTGTCCCGTAAGCGGAGGGCTGGTCGATGATCCACAATCTCGCACTTCCCGGCTCGGCCGTCACAAAGACTGGAAACGAAAGACGCAGTTCGGGCAACACGCGTCGAGCGCGGTAAGGCAGCGGCGGGTCGGGCGATCCGATCACCCGCGAAGTGGCCAGGGGGACGTAAGACTCGATCCCGTAAGGCCGTAGGGCGGTCTGCTTGTCGGGGCCCTTGAATATCAGCGTGGCATAGTCTTCGTGATGGTGAAAGTCGGGCGGCTTTGACCGCAAGGCAGCGCAGGTCGAAAGCTCGGGGCCTTCGAAATCGACGGAGTAATCGTAGCGGCAGAGCGCGAACTTCCACGTCTCGCCGTCGGCCGGGCGGCCGCCCGTGCGCAAGAAATCGGTCCAAGGGATGCGGCCCTCGACCGACCAGGCGGAGTCGTGATCTTGCCAGCGGTTCAACGTGCCGTCGAGCGCTACCTTGGCTTCGACATGGAAGGCGGCCTCGCCCTTGAACCGCCGATAACCACCGCTGCCGCGGCGCGGGATGAACATATCCATGACCGTGCCGGCCGCGTTCACCTGAAACTCGTAATAGCCCGGCTTATCGTCGGCCGGCTTGAAGAACAATTCGAAGACGTCGTTTTCCCAGGTGCGGCCGTCGGGCACTTCGACGTCGGCATAGAGATCGGAATCCTGCATGGTGGCGAAGAAGTAAAGGTTCTCACGGTCCCACAGCAGGCGCGCCTTGGTGGCGGTTTTGGCCGGCCGCGCAGCCTCACCGAGCCACGGCAAGGAGAAGTCTTCGATCGATTGAGCCTTGCTCCAAGGCGCTTCGTCAGCCTTGCCGTCGATGGCGATTTCGCCATCGGCCCAGCGGCATTCGAAGGCTGCCGGACCCTCATCCGCCCGCGGCGCCGAGCCAAGCAGCGGCAAAGAGAGGCAGATCGAAATCGAAGTCCACAGAACGCGGCGTTTCAACGTGATTGCCATGCTCGGGATTATACTTCGGCCAACGACCGGCCGTAATATACTTCACTCGGCCGAGAATGAGACATCGGCGATGCCCCGGTTGGACGCACCGGGGCGTCGCTTGGCCGTCACGCTGTTGGCCGGGGAAAAAGGGAGAAGTCCAATTATTGACTCCGCAACGTATTCGCGAGGCATCAACGTCAAAAACCGAAGCAGCGAAAGCATTTGCGTCGATCATGCGGTAGACTGGAAGATCGGAACACTAATCAACGCTAATCCGCACTAATCAGTACTGTTTCCTTCCTTCCATTAGCGAAGATGAGCGCGAATTAGCGTTCCTCATCCGTGGTCGCGATGTTGACCGGCGGAACTTTTTTGGAATTCGCGGCTGGTGTTTCGCGTGCCGCGATGCGTTCAAAAGCGGCGGTGAAATGGGACTTTTCCGGGGCCTCGGCGATCTTGGCTTGAATCGGGTTCAGGTCGATATAAATGCTGGGTCCGCGGACAAATGCTTGCGGCCCTTCTTGGGCGGGCGTAGAATCGTGGCCAGCATGGCGACTCCTTTCGCCGAAACTCAGCGGGAATTGCTGCGCGACGAGCTTGCATCGCGGATCGACAGGGATAATGCCTCCTATGCCACTGCTGGACCACTTCAACCCGCCTTTGAGCCGAACGCATCCCTGGCGTAGTTTTCACGGGGCCTGGGCTGCGGCCATGGCCCGGTTGCTGAACCAGGGTGTCTTGCCCACAGGCTATTACGCCGTCCCTCTCGTGGACCGCGACGGACCCATCGACATCGACGTGGCCGCACTGCACGACCATGAGGCATCTCATTCCGCGAGCGATGGGGTCGAGCCGCGGACATGGGCCGCACCGGCCCCGGCCGTAGCGGTCGCCGTCGATCTGGCAACCGTCGATGGTGTCGAGGTTCAGGTTTTTGCTGAAGAGGGCGATCCGCGCCTCGCGGCCGCGGTCGAGCTGCTTAGCCCACGCAACAAGGACCGCCTGGCAGCCCGGCAGGCGTTCGCGGTCAAGTGTGTCGGCTGCCTGCAACAGGGTAGTAGCGTCGTGGTTGTCGATACGGTCACCACGCGACGAGCCGACCTGAGGAGTACCATCCTGTCCCTCCTCGGGGTCGATCTGGGCGCGGCCGCGCTACCACCGGCGGGGCTGTCGGCAGTTTCCTACCGAGCTGTCGGGCGTGACGAAGAATGGCAACAACTTGAGGTTTGGCCGGCGCCGCTCGCTCTGGGACAGCCACTGCCGACCCTTCCCTTATGGATCGCCTCCGACTACTCAGTGCCTCTTGATCTGGAAGCAAGCTACCAAATGACGTGCGCGGACCTTCGCATCCATCAAGCGCCCGTCCGCCCACTGCCGACTGCTGACTCGAATTAGTTGTTGCGCCGTCCTGGTATCACAAGAAGACGCGGACGAACTCGCGAATGCCGTATGGTCACAGAACTAAAACAGTCGGGGGTGTTGGTGCAACTTGCACCAAACTCGTCAGGCGTGCGTTGCGGTCGGCGGGGCTCAGCCCGCGGCAACCTCCGCCGCGCGTTTCGGCGTCGCCACGGCCGAACCCTCGTCGCCGTCGGTGTCCTCGTCACGGAGTGCCGCGGTGTTTTAGATCGCGATGATCTTCGCTTGCCGGCGGGACTGGGAACGCCCGAGCAACTGTCGGAATCCGACAGTTGGCCAACTGTGGGGGGGTTCCTCCGCGTCGCGACGAGCAGTGCGGTTCGGGAGCGGCCCTTGCGTCGGGAATCTACCGACACGCTGACGCGTCCCGCTCGCCACGGCTTATAGGCGCCGGCCGCTATCCGGCTCCCGGCGCGCCGGGACCCCAGCCACCGCTTTTCCTCGCGGCAAACCGTCTCATTCTCGGCCGAGTGAAGTAGAGTTCCGGGCTTCTCGCACCGCTGGCCTCGGTCCGGATTCGGCATTATGCTACAGAACATGCAACGTCCCGGCCGCCACTACCTTGCGCACGCTTGTCTTGGGTGCGTCGTCGCCTTGTCGTCGACGGCGTCGGCAGCCACCACCCGCTGCCTTGCGATTGTGTGTGCGATCAGCGTTGGGTTGCTGATTTTCGCCACGGGTCTTTGGGCCGCGGCAGACGAGGCAGCAACGGCCGAACAACTCTTTGCCCGAAAAGTCTATCCAGTTTTGCGGTCCCGCTGCTTCGGCTGTCATGGCGACGACGCCGACGATATCAGCGGCGACCTGGACTTGCGCACGCGCGAAGCCGCCCTCAAAGGCGGCGCCAGCGGTCAGCCCGCGTTCACGGCCGGCGATCCCGACGCCAGCCCGCTCTATGTCGCCGTCAGCCGTCGGAACGCCGAGCTGGCGATGCCGCCCAAGGACAACGACAAGCTCTCTCCGGACGAGATCGGGGCGATTCGACAATGGATTACCGGCGGCGCGCCTTGGCCCGCGCCGGCACGGCGAGCGGAGTTGAACAAGGACCGCGGCTGGAACGACGATGCCGGCGTATCGGTCCCCACCAGCGGCGGCCTTTCGCCCGAATGGACGGACCGCAAGTACAACCCGGCCGGCTTGTGGGCCTATCAGCCGGTGAAAAAAAACCCGCCTCCGAAGGCGCAAGAACCCAACATCGACAAGAACGAAATCGATGCCTTCATCGACGCGGGCCTGGCGTCGCTCGGCCTGCTGCCCGCCCCGCCTGCCGCCCGCCGCACGCTCATCCGCCGCGCCAGCTTCGATCTGCTCGGCTTGCCGCCGACGCCGGAGGAAGTCGAAGCCTTCCTTGGCGACACGGACGAAGATGCGCCGGCTTTCGCCAAGGTCGTCGAGCGGCTGTTGGCCTCGCCGCACTATGGAGAGCAGATGGCCCGGCACTGGCTTGATGTGGTGCGCTATGCAGACTCTTCAGGCTTCGCCAACGACTATGAGCGCGGCAACGCCTGGCGGTTCCGTGATTACGCCGTCCGGGCATTCAACGTCGACAAACCCTACGATCAGTTCGTCAGCGAGCAACTTGCCGGCGATGAGATCGACCCTGACAACCCGGAACTGCTGGTGGCCGTCGGCTTTCTGCGCATGGGCCCTTGGGAGCTGACGGCGATGGAAGTTCCCAAAGTGGCGCGCCAGCGGTTTCTTGACGACGTGACCAACAACGTGGGAGAGACGTTCTTGGCCCACTCGCTCCAGTGTGCCCGGTGTCACGATCACAAGTTCGATCCGGTTCCCACGCGCGATTACTATGGCGTTCAGGCATGCTTTGCCACGACGCAGATGGCCGAGCGGCCCGCCGCGTTTCTCCCGCGGGAAAACACGATCGACGGCTTTCAGGATCAGGTCTATCTCGAACGCCGTAAGCAACGATACGAGGAACAGCTTGCCGAACTTGATCGGAAGTCGATCGAAGCGGCACGGCGGTGGCTGCTCGACAATCATCTGGACCCGGCCGAGTTCGAGCAAGCCCTGACGCAAAAATCGTCCCCCGCGCGCCCGGGTGGCGTCGCTCGCCGCGAGTATGAACAGGCGCGGTCGAGGATGATCAAGCGCGGCGTGCCGGAAGAGCGGATACCGCCGCGATTCGCCGGTCTTGCGCCGGAAGAGCTCGGCCGCGATCGTATCTCCCGCAAGGGGCTCGAACGTCTCGCCTGGGAACTCGATCGCTATCGGCCGTTCGCCTTCTCGGTTTATGACGGACCGACGCCCAACGTGTCGTCCATCACCGCTCCGCGGCGCTTACCCGGCGATCGCCAGCCGCCGGGCGAAATCGAGCAGACCTGCATTCTGGCCGGCGGCGATCCGTTTTCACCGACGGTGCCGGTAGTCCCCGGCGTGTTGAGCGTCGTAACCACGGTTCCCGATGCGACGATTCCCGAGAGCCTTGCTGGTCGCCGCCGCGCATTGGCCCGCTGGATTGTCGACCGGCGAAATCCGTTGACCAGCCGCGTGATTGCGAACCGCGTGTGGCAATGGCACTTTGGCCGCGGGCTCGCCGCCAACCCTAATAATTTCGGCGCGACCGGCAAGCCGCCGACCCATGCCGAGCTGCTCGACTGGCTGGCGGCCACGCTGGTCGAACGCGGCTGGTCTCTGAAGGATCTGCACCGCACGATCATGGCTTCGGCGGCCTACCGCCGCTCGTGCGAGCACCCCGATCGCCGCACTGTGGACGAACGCGGTCCGGCGGATGCGAGTTACGCGGTGTTCCTGCCGCGGCGGCTCACTGCCGAAGAGCTGCGCGACGGCATGCTCCGTGTCTCAGGCGAGCTCAATCCCGTCTTGGGCGGCGTGCCGGTGCGCCCGGAGATCAACCTGGAAGCCGCCTTGCAGCCGCGGCAAGTCATGGGTGCGCTGGCCGCGGCCTGGACGCCCAGCCCTTCGCCGCAAGACCGTCATCGCCGCTCGATTTATGCTTTGAAGCTGCGCGGCCTCCGCGACCCGTTCTACGAGGTCTTCAATGAGCCGAATCCCGACTTGTCGTGCGAGCGGCGCGAAGCGGCGACCGTCGTTCCCCAGGTCTTCAGCTTGTTCAACAGCCAAGCGAGTTACGATCGGGCTGCCGCCCTGGCGTCGCTGGTGCTCAAAGGCGGCTGCGACGACGAAGCCGCGGTGCAAGCGGTTTATCGCCGCGCCTTCGGCCGCCCGGCCACGCCGGATGAGGCGGCCGTGGCAATGGCGCATTGGCGGCGGATGACGGTCCGCCACGAGAAGCTTGTGTTGCCCAAACCGGCCTGGCCGCGGGAGGTCGTCCGCGAAACCGTGGAAGAGAACACCGGCACGAAGTTCAACTTCGTTGAGCCACTCGACGAATACGCCGACTTCACGCCGGACCTGCAACTCACCGGCGCCGACGCTCGCACCCGCGGGTTCGCGGAGGTGTGCCTCGTGATCTTCAACTCCAACGAGTTCGTCTATGTCTACTGAGCGTGACCTCTCGATGCCCGACGCAGCGGGTCGCTCGCTCGACCGCCGCGCGTTTTTCTTCGGCGCCGGAAGCTCGATGGCCGGAGTTGCCTTGGCGGCGCTCGTGGCCGACGAAACGACGGCGCTTGCCGCGGAGCCGGCGGTTTCGCAGTTGACAGCCAGGCCGCCGCACTTCGCCGCCAAGGCCAAACGCTGTATCTTCCTCACGATGGAGGGTGGCCCGAGTCACGTTGACACCTTCGATCCAAAACCCGCGCTCGCTCGCCTTCACTTGAAGGAGTTCGTGCGCGAGGGCCGGATGAAGTCGGCCATGGAAAGCGGCAAACGCTACTACGTGCAAAGCCCGTTCGCGTTCCGCAAAGTCGGACAGTCGGGCGCCGACATGGCCGAAAACTGGGAACATCTTGCCCGCTGCGCCGACGACTTATGCTTCTTTCGCGGCTGCCAGGTCGATTCGGTGAATCATCCGTCGGCCTTGTATCAGATGAACACCGGCAACCGCTTCGGCGGCGATCCGGCGATCGGCGCCTGGGTGACCTATGGCCTCGGTTCGTTCAATGCCAACCTGCCGGGGTTTATCGTGCTGCCCGAAGTCACGTATCCCCAGGGCGGCGCGGCGAACTGGAGCAACGGCTTTCTGCCGGCGGCCTATCAGGGCACGCCGCTACGCGCCAAGGGTTCGCCCATACTCGACCTCAACCCTCCGCCGGGCATCACGCCGGAACACCAGCGGGCGAACCTCGACTTTTTGGCCCAGTTGAATCGCGCGCATCACGAGCGGCACGCCTGGCACGATGAGCTGTCCGCCCGGATCGACAACTACGAACTGGCCTTCCGCATGCAAGCGCAGACGCCGGGGCTGCTCGATTTGGGCGGCGAAGATGAGGAAACTTTGACGATGTACGGCATCGGCCGCGGACCGACCGACGCCTTTGGCCGCAAGTGTCTATTGGCCCGGCGTCTGATCGAACAGGGCGTGCGGTTCGTGCAGCTTTATCACGGCTCTTGGGACTCGCACGACTTTATCGAACGGGCCCACGGCAACCTGGTGCGCCAGGTTGATCGACCGATCATGGCCTTGCTTATCGATCTGCGCCGCCGAGGTCTGCTGGAGGAAACGCTGGTGGTTTGGTGCGGCGAGTTCGGCCGCACTCCCGACAACGGCGTTCGTGGCGGCACGGCCTACGGCCGCGACCACAACCCGAAAGCGATGACCATCTGGCTGGCGGGCGGCGGAGTGAATGCCGGGCACACCATCGGCGCCACCGACGAGACGGGCGCCGAGGCGGTCGAGTGCGTGCATCACGTGCGCGACCTGCACGTGACCTTGTTGCGGCTGTTGGGGCTCGACGACAACAAGCTGACTTACTATCACAGCGGCCGGTTCAAGCAGCTTTCACAATTCGGCGGCCAGCCGATCAAGGAATTGATGGGCTGACGCCCTATGCGTTCTCGGGAAACTCGAAGTTGAGCAGGGCCGAGACCACTTTGCCGGCCCAACGATAAACGTTGTTGCTGGCCACCGCCGCCCGCATCCGCTGCATCCGCTTGCGACGATCGGGCTCGGCCATCGTGCAGGCCTGGTGGATCGCCGACGCCATCCCGTCCACGTCGTAGGGGTTCACCAGCAAGGCGTCGGTGAACTCGCGGGCCGTGCCCGTGAACTGGCTGAGGATCAACACGCCGTCTTCGTCGAGCCGGCTGGCCGCGAGTCACCTCGGAGCGCTCCTGATCGACGCGGGCTTCGATGGCCCGGTCGACCGTGTCAGTGCAGCGGATTGAACTCGGGGCGCGTGAAGGTGACGTGGCACAGCGGCCAGAGACCCTCGTTCGACAGACCGTAGCAATAGCCTTCTTCCTGTTCTTTGCTGAGCCAGACGCGCCGCAACGTGTAGCTCGGATTTTCAGGCGGAACGCGGACGTGGTCGCGCTCTGGCTGGAGGAGAGAAGCATGGTGGCCGGATTATAGCACAATCTTCCGCTCTTTACAGGCGGACCAACACTTCGCCGCGGCCGGCCGCCAGCAGGTCGCCGTGATAAAGCAGGTAGTCGGCGGCCAGTAGCTCCTCGGCCACCGGAAACCCCAGCCGCCGCAGATGGAGCAAGTACATCCGCACGTAGAGCGGCCGGCAGCGGCCCGCCGGCTTGAAGGTGGGCAACAACACCGGCTTGTCGCCGAACAGCAGCACCGCGCCGCGGCGCATGCCGGCCGCGGCACGCGCCCCGCACGCGCCGAACGCCAGCAGGCTGCCGGCAATCATGTTCGCCGCGGGAGCATCGCCGATCGAGCCGCCGACGGCGATCAAACCGCGCCGCATGCTGTGGCCGACTTCGTCGCCCGCGTCGCCGCCGACCAGGATGGTTCCCTTGGTCATGCCCCGCGCGCCGCCGCGATAGGCCGCGCCGACCAGGTGCCCGGCGCGGCCGCGCACGTCGATCAGCCCGCCGTGCATCTCGCCGCCGAGCCAGTCGCCGGCGTCGCCCGACACGTGGATCTCTCCTCCCGACATCTCACTTCCCACGTGCCGGCCGGCGGGACCCGCCACGTGGATGGCCCCCGCGCTCATCTTGGCGCCGATCCAGTGTACGCCGGCCAGGTTCCCCTGGAACTCGATCCGCAGATCGCTCGGGTCGCCCGACACGGCAAAGAACTCGCCCACAGGCAATTGACGGTTGCCGTGAAACAGCGGCAGCTTTTCGATCTCGGCCAGCGACTTGTCGCGCACGGCGAAAGGCAGAAGCCCTTCGATCTCGACGGGCAGCGGCGTGGCGACGCGATACTTAAGCTGCAGGGCCAAAGGTCGTTTAACCAATCCGAATATGCTCGACCTGGTGCTTGGCCATCCATTCGAGCCAGCCCTCCAGCTCTTCGCTCAACTCGACTTCCGTGCGGCTGGCGCTATCGAGCGGCGACACGACGAGGATCGCGCCCTCATCGAGCCAAGTGCGGGTCTGGTCGAGCGCGACCCAGTATTCGCCCGCCGCCAGTTCCGGCACGCCGGCGGCACCGGGCACGCTCATGAAATAGGCGATTTCGTGCCGGAAGCGGTCCGACATGGGATACGCGGGCAGGTCGGAACGGCCCACGGCATGGACAAGGGTTGGCATGGCCACAGCCTAGCACACGGCCGGCGCGCGGCCAAATCGCTTGGGCTTGGTCAGGATGAGCGTAGGGTGGAAACGGTGCGTCGGGCGTTTCGGTTGCTCAAAACACAACAGTAATTCAACGAGGCATGAAGCGATGGTCGTTCACCTGCTTGCTGTTGGCAGTTTGTTCCGGGTGCCAGTGGCGTGGAAACGAGCGACCATCGCGATCACCAGGAATGGCCAACAGAACCAAGGCCACAGCGATCGCCACGTGGGAAGTGAGTCGGCGGCTTCCAGCTCAAAGTGAACGCGGAGGTCGTCGTCAGGTGTGTGGATGACGATGGTAAACTGCCACGCGCCTGCATCGGGCAATTCGAATTCGGCGGCTTGAAAGAGCTTGTTGGTGGCGGCGTCAGGCGTTGCCTCGTACCTCGCGGGCGCGAGGGAGCCGTCGCGGGGCGCTACTTCGATCTCAATCGCGTCGTCGAGCACCGGTTCGCCCGTGTCGGCATCCTGGATGAAGACGCTGATGTCGATGGGGCCGGCCGCCAACGGCGTGGGACTGCTGAAGACCGTGACCTGGCGGTTGCCATGCCGCTGGGATGCGCAGACCGCCCCCGCGTCGGCGCGGGCAACGGCGGGCGGCATCGCCAACAACAGGACCGTGCAACTCAAGGCGCTAAAGCGGGTGGCAATCAGCAGGCTCCCGACCATCAGGCTATATGTCCTCGTATTGCCAATCGGGATCGTCGGGGTGTTTGAGGTCCCACAGCGGTCGCCGGCTGTGGACCACAGGTATCTGCTCGAAGTTGTACGAGGGGGGCGGCGACGACGTCATCCACTCCAACGTCCAGGCGTCCCAGGGATCGTTGCCGGCGGGCCTGCCCCGCCGCAGCGATACCAGCACGTTGTAAATGAAGATGGCGTAACTCGGCGCTTGCACGAGGGCGCCGAGCGTCGTGAGCTGGTTCCAAAAGTCCCAGCCGCGATCGACGTCGTAGGTGTAAATTCGCCGCGGCATGCCCAGCATGCCCGAAACGTGCATCGGCCCGAAGGTGAGAAAAAAGCCAATATAGAGCAGCCAGAAATGCCAGCGTGCCAGCCGCTCGCAGAGCATGCGGCCGGTGACCTTGGGATACCAGTAATAGAGTCCGGCAAACGTGCCGAACAACGTGCCGCCGATCAGCACCCAATGGAAATGGCCGATCACGAAATAACTGTCCGAAAGCTGAAAGTCGAACGGCGCCGCGGCGAGCATGATGCCCGTCAGGCCGCCGATCAGGAACATCGAAAGAAAACCGAAGGCGAAGAGCATCGGCGACGCGAACCAGATGCGGCCGCCGTACATGGTGGCCAGCCAGTTGAAAAACTTGATGCCCGTGGGGATCGACACCAGCAGGCTGCTGGCGACGAAGAACAGATCGACCGTGCGGCTCATGCCGACGGCGAACATGTGGTGCGCCCACACGCCCAGACTGATGAAGGCGATCGCCGCGGTGGCCGCCGCCATGAACTCGTAGCCGAACAGCACCTTGCGTGAGAAGACCGGGATCACCTCCGACACCATGCCGAAGGCCGGCAAGATGAGGATGTAGACCTCCGGATGACCGAAGAACCAGAACATGTGCTGCCAAAGGAGGGCCGAGCCGCCGTTTTGCGTGTCGAAAAAGTGCGATCCGAGGTTGCGGTCGAAAAGCAGCATCACCAGGGCGGCGGTGAGCGGCGGAATGGCGAACAGAATCAGCACCGAGGTCCACAGCATCGTCCAGGTGAAGAAAGGCACTTTGCGCAGCGTCATGCCGGGCGCACGCATGCCGAGGATGGTGGCGATGAAGTTCACCGCCCCGGCCAGCGTGCCCGTCCCGCTCACAATCAGGCCCAGCGCCCAGAGGTCGGTGGCCGCGCTGCGGGCGAAGGTCCGCCCGCTGAGCGGCGCGTAGGCGAACCAGCCGATGGCCGGCGCGCCGCCCGTGGCGTAGCTCGAATACACCAGCAGGCCGCCCAGCAGGCTGACCCAAAAGCCGAAGGCGTTCAGCCGCGGGAACGCCATGTCGCGGGCGCCGATCGCCAGCGGCACGAGGTAGTTGCCGATGCCGATCAGGATGGGCATGCCCATGAAAAAGACCATCGTGGTCCCGTGCATGGTGAAAAGCTGGTTGAACGCGTCGGGACCGATAAAGTCGTACCGAGGAAAGAGCAACTGCCAACGCATGAGCAGGGCCTCGCAGCCTCCGATCATCAGAAACCCCAGGGCCATCGCGATGTACATCAGGCCGATTTTTTTGTGATCGACCGTCGTGACCAGCTCGTACAGCAGCGACGGCGCCGCGGACGGGCCGCTCGAAGCGTGCCTGGCGTTTGCGGTTTCGATTTCGACGCTGGTCATCGGGGCCTCATCATGCGGCCGCGATCGCGAAATGCGGCTTGTCGTCGGCGTTTGCGCCGCGCACGACGCGGCATGCCCCGTTGCGCCCAGTTCGATTTGCGTGCATCCTGGCTCCCTTCGTGCCCGACTAAGGATCGCCTTTAGCACGTCATTGTGGGCATTCGGTCGGAGAATGCAAGCGCTTGACGTGACCCCCTGGAAAACAGCATCCTTTCAGCATAGAATTAAAACTCTAAGCCGTTTCACGAAAAGAAGTTGCGAAGTCATGTTTCCGATCGATTGCGTTTTCGATCGTCTGGCGGAAGGTGATAACATCGATGACATTTCCACTCGTTTCAATGTCAAACGCAGTGACATCAGTACCATCCTGCACGGCATTGCGCGTCTGCTTCGTTCTCCGCGCGGATTGAAGTCCGCGGAACCGACTCAGCAGGTTGAGGGCGACGCCACGAGGCAGGAGCGTTCAAGACAGCAGGAGATCGACGACCTACGCGCTGAGCATCAAGAAGAATTCGATCGGATCGAGGAAATAATGCCAGAACTTGACGAGCTGCTCTCGCTCAGCGTGGAGCCGCCACGCGAACTGCTGGACGGACCTTCGTCGTAGAAGTGGAGTCGGAGAACAAGGCGTGCCTCAGTACAAGCAGGGCGAGATTGTTCTCGCACGCGTGCCCGACCCGGCCTGGCCAGGTGGGGGCTGGCACTTCGTTCAACTCGTCGGCCAGGCGATGCCCCGGTGCGTCCAACCGGGGCATCGCTTGGCCGCCACGCTGTTGAAGGGCGCCAGCCGCTATCGGGCCAAGCTCTGCCCCAGCCACCGCTTTTGCTCGCGAAAAAAATGTCTCATTCTCGGCCGCGTGAACTATGGCAACTTCGGAATGCCGAAGCCCGTCTACAATTACTACTTAGCCCGTTCTTCTTCAGGAACCGCATCGACGCTCGATCTCGACGCGAGTTCGGCGGTCCGCCGCTGAACGACATAGGGATTGACGAAGACCTTCGGCGCGGCGGCGGTGCGGTCGCCCGCGCTCGTTTTGCGCTCGCGAGGCACGTAGCGATTTTGTACTTCCTTCGGCGGCAGCGGCGCTGCCGACGGCGTGATGTAGCCGGGCGGGTAGGCGAACGGGCTATAGCCATAAGGCCGGGCCACCGGATGGCTGTAATAGACCGGCGGAAAAATCGCGTAATAAGGCGGCGGTTGGGTGTTCATCATGCCGTACAGCCCGTTGCCGAAAAAGCCGTAGCCCAAGGCGAAGGGCGCTCCGCCCACCTGCGCCTCGGCGGCCGTGCCGACGGCGGCCCAAACAACCAGTGCCAGAACGATTGAGCCAAGTTTGTGAGAAAGGTGCATTGTCGTGCCTCGTCAGTGTGCCGTTTCCAGTGTCTGCCCCGCTACTTCCAGCGTAATTGGCCCGCGCCGGCAAACAAGACAAAAGCAGAACGTAGGGTGGGACCAGCGAGCTTGCGAGCGCCGGCCCACCGTCAACGACGTCGCACCGATGGTGGGCCGGCGCTCGCAAGCTCGCTGGTCCCACCCTACAGGTGCGGCAAAATGGTCGCCGGGACCCCAGTCTCACCAGCGTGAAGCATGAGCTATGCTTTCTCGCAACATCTTTGACCAGATTCCTCCGACGCCGCCCCGCGATGTCCGTCAGCACCGTGCAACCGCCGCTTCGCGACCAGTTATCCGCGCTGATGGCCGAGGCGCGCGCCGACGATCAGCACGACCGCCGCGGGGCCGCCCGATACCCGTTTTTCCGGCGGGTGTGGATTGAAGATGTCGACGCGGGACAGCGCGATTGCGTGGCGTTTACGCGCGAAATCTCGATGGCCAGCGTCGGCCTGCTGCACAACGTTCCACTCGTGCCGGGCTGGGTGACGGTCGCGGTCCCTCGCCCGCAGGCCGAACCGCTCCGCTTGGCCGCGGAGATCCTCTGGTGCCGGCCTTGTGGCGAGGGCTGGTATCTCAGCGGCGGCCTGCTGCACGGCGTCGAGTGAGCGCGACCTACCGGCCCCAATTCGGGGTCGACCGGCAACGCCTTGCCAGTCTCACTTACAACGAGATCACCCGTTCCCTACCGCGGCATCTCGCGCAGGTAAATGTTCTTGAAATAAAGCGTGTTGCCGTGGTTCTGCAACTCGATCTGGCCGGTGGAGTAGACCGGCTTGTCTCGCTCCCAATGGTTTTCCAGCACCACGTTGTCGACCAACAGCACGTCGTTGAGCTTCACGGTCACCTTGTCGCCGGCCATCATGATCTTGAACGTGTTCCACTCGCCGATCGGCTTATCGGCCACGGTCGAGGGCTTGTTGGGGTGCTTCTGATTGTTGAACAACCCGCCGGAGCCGACGCCCTTGGCCGAGTCGCTGGCAGGATCCCAGATCTGCACCTGGGGCGTGCCGCGCAAATAGATGCCGCTGTCGCCCTTCGGCTTGATCTTCCAATCGACCCACAGCTCGAAGTCGCCATAGTCTTTGGCCGTGGCCAGGCTGCGTCCCTTGCCGTCGAACACCAAGACGCCCTCGTCGACGCTCCAATGCTTCCGCATGTCTTCGTCGGCCTCTTGCTGGGCCGTGGCGAGTTGGTCCGGCGAAGCCTGTGCCCGCTTGGCCGGATTGTCGAGCGGCGATTTGAGCAGACCTTTCCAGCCGCTCAGATCTTGGCCGTTGAACAGGGCCACGAATCCATCGGGCGGCGTGTTGTCGGCGGCGTGCGACAAGGAGGCCAACGTCAGCAGCAAGGCGAGCGAAAGCAGGCGGGCGAATCTCATGATGAAGCTCGTGGGTGGGTTAGAGGTTCAAGCGGACATGTTACAGGGTACATTGGTCCGCGGCGTGTGGCTAGACTATGACCTCACGCGGCGACTTCACGCGGCCCAGAATGAGACGTTTTGCGCGAGGAAAAGCGGCGGCTGGGGCAGAGCTTGGCCGGATAGCGGCTGGCGCCTACAAGCCGTGGCGAGCGGGACGCGTCAGCGTGTCGGTAGGTTCCCGACGCAAGCGCCGCGCCCGACCCGCACTGCACGTCGCGACGCGGAGGGAACCCCCCACAATTGGCCAACTGGCGGATTCCGCCAGTTCGTGGAAAGCCAAAAACGCCGTGCCCCAGGCAAGACGCGCAACTGCCACCCCCAAAAACGCCGCGTTTTGTCGAAGGTGCGCAACTCGCGCCCGAAGACGCGCGACTCGGCAGCAAGGCCGTGGCCGGTCTCCAGGCGGAGCCACCGCCATTGCCGCGGAACACAAAAACGCCCTGCCCCAGCCAAGACGCGCAACGGCCACCCCCCAAAAAACACCGCGTTTTTGCGAAGGTGCGCAACTCGCGCGCGAAGATGCGCAACTCGGCGGCAGGCCGTGGCCGCTCTCCCGACCGAACCTCCGCCGGTGCCGCGGAAAGGCAAAAACCGCGCGCGCCAGCGAAGGCGTGCAACTGCCGCCGCGCAAAAAACGCCGCGTTTTTTCGAAGATGCGCAACTCGCGCGCGAAGATGCGCAACTCGCCACGTGCCACTGACGACGGACCGCGGGCCACTGACAACAGACCAAATTTCCAAAGATCCTTGCGTCCGGCTTCTGAGTCCCGACACCTGCCCGCAATACGTCGTTCTACCGCGCGACTGGCTCGGGGTGTTCGCGTGCAAAACCACCCCAGCGGGTTGCCTGCGTGCCAAACCGTGCGTGCCGCCGCCCGCCCACGGCGACGGCTGCGGCAGCCTGCCATAAATGCCGAGCTGCCTGCCCCTGCTCTTTAGACGCTCCTCCGCGCCGAAAAGTTCCCATTCGCAAGTCCACAATCGCGTCGCGGCAACCGGGTAGTGGCCTAAAGCATCACTCCGATGCACGCCCCAACGAAAACGAGTCTA
>DATLUO010000061.1 GCA_035533075.1 Pirellulales bacterium
CTACGGTCATCCGAAACCGCTGGCCAGATTATAGCCACCGACCTGCCGCGCGAGAACACCTGTTCAGACCGCCGGTTCGCGAAAGCCGGCCGCCCCAACCCCCAATTTCAGGCCATTTTTTGGGTCAGCGGGAATTGCTGCCGCCTGACCGACGTGGCCGGGCAAGTTTTGACCAAGATCCTGGCGTAACCGGGATAAATGGCCGGAACCCGGCACCAGCCCGGCAGGGACGATGCGAATTGAAGCGCGGGTGGTTGACCCATCCTGGATTGTCTGTTAGAGTCGTGTGAGTCAGGCATTCTATTTACGCAATTGCTCTCGCGTCCTGGATCGGCGCCGTTCGCCGCCAGTTTTTCATGCGTCCAACACTGCCAGATTGTTTCTCTGCCGCCCCTTCGCCTACCTCCGGGCCGATGGGTCCGTTTGTCGCCGTGACGCGCAAACGCGTCTCCGTCGCCATGTCGCCGGATGCGGGCGGGGCTGCGTCCGGATCGCCGCTTCACGAGGGCTTGCTGCGAGTGCTGATCGTGGAAGACAGCCTCGACACAGCCAACGTGCTGCAGACGATGCTTCGCCAATGGGGGTACTCGTCGCGGGTCTGCACCTCGGCCCACGAGGCCCTGGCGCTGGCGCCGTATTATGAACCGCAGGTCGCGCTGATCGATATCGGCCTGCCCGACATGGACGGTTGGGAACTGGTCCGCCGCTTGCAGCGTCAGGGCGCGAAGGTCGAAACGACGTTCATTGCCGTCACGGCGCACGGCGAGGAGCAGGACTTCCAGCAGTCGCGCGCGGCCGGCATCACCTATCATCTCGTCAAGCCCGCCTTTCAGTCGCAACTGCGGCAAATCCTGGATCGGTTGGCAGGAGAGCCGTGACCGCCGTGACTGGTCTGTCACGGACCGAGGGAGGGGCTGCGCGAGTAGCATGCCGCGCCGCACATTGATAAACTGAGGGCGTTTGTGGTTGCCCGTTTTCAGAACGAAGGAGAAAAAGGCCATGGCAAGTTGGATTCAAGAACTGTTGGGTAAAGACGCCGACGGGTTGCTCGGGCATCGCTGCCAGACCATCGCCAAAGACGATTTGCACTTGCCCGGCCCCGACTTCGTCGACCGCATCTTCGTGCCCAGCGACCGCAACTTGCGGGTGCTCAACAACCTGGCGCGGCTGTTCGGCACGGGCCGCCTGGGCGGCAGCGGTTATGTGTCGATCTTGCCGGTCGACCAGGGAATCGAACATTCGGCCGGCGCCTCGTTCGCTGTGAACCCGATCTATTTCGACGCCGAAAGCATCGTGCGGCTGGCCGTCGAGGGCGGTTGCAACGGCGTCGCTTCGACCTTCGGCGTGCTCGGCGCCGTCGCCCGAAAGTATGCCCACAAGATTCCGTTTATCGTGAAGATCAATCACAACGAGCTACTCACCTATCCGAACAAGCACGACCAGATCCTGTTCGGCACGGTCGATCGGGCGGTCGAGATGGGCGCCGCGGCCATCGGCGCCACCATCTACTTCGGCTCCGACGAAGCCGGACGCCAGATCATCGAAATCAGCGAAGCGTTTTCACGGGCACACGACGCCGGACTGGCCACGATCCTCTGGTGCTACCTCCGCAACAACGCCTTCAAGGCCGATCAGGATTATCACTTGTCGGCCGACCTGACCGGGCAGGCGAATCACCTGGGGGCGACCATCCAGGCCGACATCCTCAAGCAAAAACTTCCGGTCAACAACGGCGGCTATACGGCGTTGAAATTCGGTAAGACGTCGCCCTTGGTCTATGAGAAGCTCACGTCGCCGCACCCGATCGACCTCTGCCGCTATCAGGTGGCCAACGGCTACATGGGACGGATCGGGCTGATCAATTCCGGCGGCGAGTCGAAAGGCGCTTCCGACCTGGCCGAGGCGGTCCGCACGGCCGTGATCAACAAGCGGGCCGGCGGCATGGGCCTGATCAGCGGCCGCAAGGCCTTCCAGCGGCCGATGAAAGACGGCATCGAGCTGCTGCACAAGATTCAGGACGTGTACCTGGACAAGCAGGTCACGGTGGCATAAGACGGCCGAAGCCCGTGGATTGGCATTTTGGATTTTCGATTTTGGATTACAAACAATCCAAAATCCAAAATCGAGAATCCAAAATCCGCTCACCACCAGTGCCGGCTGGGGTTCCAGGGCCAATAGCTGCGGCGCTCGCCGCCGCCGAAGTGGAACTCGATGCCGCCCAACACTTCGATGTTGTTCTCCGTCCGCAGGCCGCCGCTGCCCGAAAAGGTGAGATTGTCGCGCACGTCGGCCCGAAACGCGATCCGCGTGCCCACGCGATACTTGATGCCGCCTCCCCAGGGCAAATTGAAGGCGCCGGGGTGAAGCACCGGGCCGTTGTTGCTGACGATGTTGATGTCGGCCAGGCCGCCTCCGATCGAAAGAAACGGCCGCCAGCGAGTATCGCCCCACGGATAGATCAACAAGTTCGAGTCGAAGTAAAACAGCTTCTGATAGCCGACTTCGACGCTTCTCGTGGCGGCGTCGACCATATAAACTTTCGAGAAGCCGAAACGCGTTTCGCCGCCGAAGTGCGTGGAATAATCCCATCCCACGCGGAAGCCCGTGAAATACGAAGCCGTCGTCTTGAACTGTGCCTGGGCCGGCGTGGCTGCAAACAGCCCGCCCTCGAACAAGCTGATGTTCCAGGGCCGAAACATCCAGCTCTCGCGCATCATGGGCTGTTGGTGCAGGGGCACCCTCGGCGACGGACCGAAGTCGGGCAGCGGCGCCGAGTGCAGCGGGTCCGAGTCGAGGAGCGTGCCGGCAAGCGGACCGACCGGCAACTCTTCGGCCATCGGCTCTGGCCGCAACGCGCCAGGCCCGGTCTCGGGCGAGAGCAAGTCGGGCGGCCCCAACTCGTCGGGCAAGCCGCCCTTAGGCTGAGCGGCGGCGCCGGGTTCGAGCCACCGCGACGAAGACGGCTGGAGCACCGATCTGCCGGCCGGCTTTGGTTTGAGGCTGGGCAACGCCAGTTGTGCCTTTTCGGCCGCGGCGGCAAACCGCAGCACCGGCGACTTGCCCGTCGCGTCGGCCTGTCGTAGGTCGTCGGCCGACGTCTCGCCGGACGGCGTGGCGGGCGGCGACTGGGCCCAGGCGCTCGCCGGCAACGCGCTCGTCAGGAGCACGGCAGACGTCAGCATGACGACCCAGCGGTTGGTCATAACCCAGACTTCGCGTTTTACGCCGACAGCGAGGAAGTGCGGCAGGACCGTCTGCCGGAGCGGCTGGTCGTCGCGCGAGGGCGACGGCGAGTGCGCAGGATCAAACGGCCCGCCGATATGGGGAGGGCGGGGATTATGGTATCCGCGGCAATCCCTGTCAATTGAGCTTCCACCGTGCGTACACCCCCGCCTATAATCCCGCCCGGTTTTGCCACCCACACCCGAGGTGATCGGATGCTCGTTGGACGCTTTTGTGTTGTTGCCGTCGGATGCTTGCTGTTGGTGCCTGGCGGGCGATTGGGCGCCACGGAACCGGCCGGCGGCCAGCCCGGCGAGGCTCCGCCGCCGGCCGAGGCCGATTGCCCCGATGAAGTGACGCCGCCCGGTTCGGCCGACGACGCCGATTCACGTGTCCAATACTTCATTGAAACCCGAGTTGGTCGCCGGCGGGCCGCGCCCGAAGAGAAGGGCAATTCGCACCGCCGGCACGCGGACGACAAAAGCCGCGATTTCACCTCACCCGGCGCGCATAGCACAAGGTACAACACGCAGGCGGGCGTGCCGACACCGATCTGGAACCGCAACCGCGGCAACATCATCAGCGCCCAGGGCGACCTGGGCCAGGCCGAGCAGCAACTTCGCCGGGCACAAATGGAGGAGCAATCAACGCCGCCGCGTTTCGTGCGGGTCACAAACGATCCGTCCGTACACCCGATGGAACGGCTGCGGGGACCGGTGGCACGCGACGACTTCCTCTATCACATGCCTGGGTACCCATTCGTCCGTCAATCGACCCTGGCGGAAGCCATCCGCCGTCTGGCGGGCTGGGGCGATTCGTGCCCGATGTGTGGCAGGCCCCATGCGGACGACGAAAATGCCGCCGATGCCGGTGTGGTATTGAAAGCCCCGGCCGGCGAGCGCCCGGTCCTGAGTTACCATCGGCTGGCGAGGCAAGCCGGCGATGCGCCGTCGCCTGAGGCCCTGCGCGCGGGCGAGCCGGCGCAAGTGATTCTCGACACACAGAAGCGGCTGGGCAAGAGCGTGCTCGAAGGGACCGAGTTCAGCGGCTCGCCGGAGTTGCTTGTCCAATGGATTCGAGCCTTGGACGAAGAAAACCACCGGCGGCAAGCCGCTCCGCCGGCGGCGTCGCCCTATGAGTCGATTGAGGTGGCGTTAGAGGAGGATTTGCCCGTCACGGCGCATTCGCAGATTGTTGCGCTGCGCGAAGCCTGCCGGCAGTTGCAGCAGGCCGCCGACGTGTTGGAAGAGCAGAACCTGTTTGAGTCGGCCGATGCGCTTCGCACGGCGGCCGACGGTCTGCGGCGCCAGTCGCGCGAGAAGCTGGGTGAAAGCGAGCAAGCCGGCCAAGACGCGGAGTAACCGGGAGCGGTCGCACTGAGGCCGGCGAGCGCGGCCGAGAATGAGACATCGGCGGTGGCTGGGGCAGCGCCGGGCCAAGCTCTGCCCCAGCCACCGCGTTCCCTCGCGGCAGTCGGCCCTAGGTTCAATCGGCCAACCCGCCCGCGCAGGCAAGCTCCTCCGGTCCACCGACCTGCGCGGTTGCAGACTCCCCAGCCACCCTGCCCGCCGCCGCCCGCGGGCGAAACCGCACGACAAAGCCGCTCTCCGGCCGAAGCGTAATCATGGGGCGCACGCGAAGCGGGGCCGAATAGGCCGGCTCGATCGAGAACTGCCGGCACAAGAGGGCCGTGATCGTCACGCCCTCCATGTCGGCCAGCGACTTGCCAATGCACATCCGCGGACCTTCGCCAAAGGGAATGTACGTGCCCGGCGCCACCGGCGAGCCGGGCAGGAACCGCGTGGGGTCGAATGTTTCCGGACGCTCGAAGTATTTGCGGTGCATCACATAGGGACTCCAGATCAGGTTGGCCCCCGCTTCAATGCGGTAGTCGCCCAGCGACACGTCCGTCAGGGCCTGACGGTCGAGCATCGGCACCGAAGGATAGAGCCGCAGAGTTTCGCGCCAGACGGCCTCCGTGAGCGGCAGCTCGCCCAGCGGCACGCTGGCCGGCGCGAGTCCGGCCACTTCGTCGTAGAGGTCGTCTTGCACCTCGGCATGACGCGCCAGCAGGCCGAGCAGGAACGTCACCGAGCCGGCGGTCGTTTCGTGTCCGGCCATCAGCATCGTCATGACGTGGTCGCGGAGCTCGGCGCCCTCGAAGCCGCACCCCAGCAACAGCGACATCACGTCGCTGCGTCGATCGAGCTCGGCCGGCGTCTCGCGCCGCCGCCGCTCGATCATGCGCCTGACCACCGAGTCCAACGTCGCCAGCGCCCGCACGAACCGCCGGCGGCGCGGCGTGTTCCAGCGCTCGGGCACCAGCGACCAGATGCGGTAGCGCGCATAATCGTTGCACACATCGACGGCGTCGTGAAACTCGTCTAAATCGACGTCGTCGGACGTGGCGCCGAACAGCAGCTCCATCGCCACCCGCATCATCAGCTCGCTCATCAGCAGGTCGAGATCGAACGCGGTCGAACGATTGTCGGCCTTCAGGCGAGCGGCCAGTTCGAGCGTATGCCGGACGACGATCTGCTGCTGATCGGCCATCAGTCCACGGGCGAAGGCCTGGCTGACGCGCCTGCGGGCTTCGATCCACTCTTTGCCGTCGAGCGTCACCAGCCCTTTGCCCAGCACGATCTCCAGCTTCTTGAACAGCGAACCCTTGGCGAAGCGCTTCGTGTCGGAGAGCAACTGCTTGACCAACTCCGGGCCGGTGACCAGATAGAACGGCACGCCGAGCCAACCGAGCCGGACGAGATCGTACCGCTCACCGACTTCGGAGAGGAACTCCAAGGGGCGGTACATCATTTTGTAAAGCAGCAGCGGCGGGCAGAAGCTCGTCCGCTTGAACGCGGGCGGCTTGTTCAGCCCGGCGGCCAACTCGCCTTTTCGCTGGTTCACCGTAGTCTTCCTCGAATGAGTGGTTTTTGTATGTCGAATGCCGCGTTTTTGCGCAGCTACCGTTAAATAGGTCCGCCGGCGACGTGTGGCAAATAGGCAACAGTCCCGACGGGGTTCGCGTCGCAAGATTGTTGGCCGCGAGGCGGTGCAATCGGCACCCTTGTTACCGTTGTCACGTCCGCGCGGTCCGGCGGTCGTTGCGGTGGGGCGGCATTCCCAGGCCGTCCCGGTGCAGGAACGGGTTTGCGCGTCGCGCGCGGGCCGACCGTTACCACGGCAACATGAACATCGGCTTTTCAGCGGTCTCAGTCGCGATTGTCGTGGGCGCTCTGTTCTGGCTTTGGGCCGCGCGGTATCTGGCGCGTGACACTTTGCTGGCGCCGCAACGAGTTACAAAATCCGCACCTCGACGATGACATGACGCCCTCGTTGCGCGGTTGCTCATTCGGCGGCGTCGCTCAAAGGCGGCTTCAAGCCACGAGCGACCGCCTGCTGCCAGGCTTTTGCCTTTAGCACCAGGCTTCGTCGATAGGAAGCCAACAGTTCGTCGAGTCGATGGCGCTCGCGCGCGTCGAGCAACGAGTCGCGATTGCGGGCCAAGAGGTCGCTCAGCTCGTTCTGGGTGGCCGACGGCAATGCCGCCTCACAAAGCGCAAGCAACTCGTCGTCGGAGGCGCATTCCAGAGCGGGCTCGGCCGCGCCGCGCCCGACCCATTCGGTTACTACATCCTCAAGGCGCCGATTGGTGGCCGCGGCCACCGCTCTCGCTCGCGACGCCAATTCTGCGGGCAGTTCCAACGTTACCGTTTCGCTCGTGGGGTTCGCTCCGTGGCCGAGTTTTGAACATCAGACGGCCCTGTCAATTCTACCCGATGCCGCGCCCGCCTGCACTCTAAGCCGAAGGCAGTTCGCGCAACAGCCGGCGGTCGGCCTCAAACCGTTTGACCGCGCGCTCGAACGAGCCGGTCGTCTTGGTCAGCAGCAGTGCATGCGGGCTTCCTTTCCGCTCCAGCGTGCTTTTCACATCGCACTGATGCCGGCCGATCGAGTCGAGCACGTGGCGCCGGAGATCTTCACGCGCGGCAATGCGCGTGACCATGTTCGCGCCGTCGGCTAAGAAGGAATTGAGCTGGGCGCAATATCGGCAGTTGCAGTCCACCTCGGCCGGACGGGCCCAGTCGGCGGGAGGCTCCGGTCGCCGGGCGGTGGCCGTTTCGAGCCGCTGCCGCACGGCGGCCAGCCAAGACGCCAGTTGCCGGTGCGGCGAGCCAAGCTGCTTTTTCGACCACGGAACGATCGACTTCAGGCACGGCACCTGGCATTCGTCCAGGCGAAACTCGCCGGGCGACCCGCGGACAAATTCCAGCACGCGCGACAGGTCTTCTCGTAGACCAACAGTTTGTACAACCTGGCTTCGAGTTGTTCGGCGGGCAGCCCAAGCTGTTCGGCGGCGAGCTGCGTGGCGCCGGCGATGGCCGCGTTCCATTCTTCGCTCAGGCGGAATTGGTCGGGGTCGAGCTCGAACGTATTCCTCACGTTCTTGTCGACCAGCGTCCTTGTTCCCTTTCCATAGGGTGCCGTCCGGCAACGAGCGACGAGGGCCTTCGCCGCCTTGGACTTCAGGGGAAGCTCGATCGGCCCCAGACCCTTCACTTCGATCTCGGGATCGACGACGGGCAAGCAACCGGAGACGCAAAACTTCGCGGACCTCGTCGCCTGTCCAATCGCTTCCGAAAGCCATTCCACAGTGGCTGAACTACTCATCTGCTACCTCCTTGCTGATACGCGGGTCGTGACCAGGGGAGCATGATCGGGACTCCCCAATCCATTAAGGGTCGATTCTATCGTCGGGCATCATGAATTCCCAGAGCCCGTTCTGGTGAAGCCAGATCGGGTCGGTTCCGTTGCGCTTTGCGTTCCGCTTTCGCTCGTTTTGCCATCGTGTGCTTACTTACCAAACCGAGGGATGAAGTTCCTCTTCAATCGCCAACAGCCGGTTGTATTTCGCCAGCCGTTCGCTGCGCTGCACCGAGCCGATCTTGATCTGGTCGGCGGCGGTGGCCACAGCCAGGTCGGCAATGGTCGCGTCTTCCGTCTCCCCGCTACGGGCCGAGACGACGCAACGATAGCCGGCCGCACGGGCGACAGCCATCGTGCGGAAGGTCTCGCTCAGCGTGCCGATCTGATTCACCTTGATGAGCACCGCGTTGGCGATGCTCAAGTCGATGCCCCGCTTGAGCCGGTCGGGGTTCGTGGCAAAAAGGTCGTCGCCCACGAGCTGCACCCGCTCGCCCAGCCGCCGCGTCAGCTCTTGCCAGCCGTTCCAGTCGTCTTCGGCCAGTCCGTCTTCGATGCTGGCGATGGGAAACTCGTCGGCCAACGCCGCCAGATGATCGATCATTTGACCGCTGGTCCATCGTTGGTCACCAGCCGTCTTAAGGCAATAACTGCCGCCGTCAAAAAAATGGCTGCTGGCCACATCGACGGCCAGCGTTACGTCGGCCCCCGGATGCAGACCGGCGGCCTCGATGGCCCGCACCACAATTTCCGCCGCCGCGCGGTTGCTGGGTAGCCGCGGCCCAAATCCCCCTTCGTCGCCGACCAAACAGCCCTCGCAGCCGGAATCCGCCAGCATTTTGCCCAGACGCCGATAGACGCGGACGATCCATTCCAGGGCGGTGCTGTAGCTCGCCGCGCCGGCGGGCATGATCAAAAAGTCCTGGAAATCGAGGTTGCCGCCGGCGTGCAGCCCGCCGGAGATCATGTTGGTCATCGGCAGCGGCATGCGGCACGCCGTGTCGATGGGCGTCCGCAAATCCACGGCTGCTTGTTGCCAAAGGGCGTTCAGGTGCCGATAGAGCGGCTGTCTTGTGGCGGCCGCCGCGGCGTGGGCCACCGCCAGCGATACGCCCAGGATGGCGTTGGCGCCCAGTTTCGACTTTTGCGGCGTGCCGTCGAGCTCGCACAACCGTTGATCGATGGCCGCCTGCTCGGCCGGATCGCGGCCGATCACAGCCGGACCGAGAATGTCGTTGACGTTGGCGACCGCTTTCCGCACGCCCCGGCCATCGTAGCGGCTCGGATCGCCGTCGCGCAGCTCGTGGGCTTCGGCCTTGCCCGTGCTGGCACCGGACGGGACGATGGCCGAGCCGCACGTGCCGTCGCTGTTGGCCGCCTCGACTTCGACCGTCGGTTGTCCGCGGCTGTCGAGCACTTCACGGGCATGGATGCGGGCGAGAGTGGCTAGGCTCATTGTCCCTGAACCTATTCATCGTCGACGCGACTGTCAAACGAGCGTTGTGTCCTAATTGCATCGACGCAGGCACGGGCCGTAGGGTAGGAGCGAGCGAGCTTGCGAGCGCCGGCCCACCACGATTGCCGAAAATGGTGGGCCGGCGCTCGCAAGCTCGCTCGCTCCCACCCTACAAGCAGCACAGTTTTTAGACACTACCAGCGGCCGGCAGCACTTTACACCGTGCCGCCAAGTGGGTTAAAAAGGGGAGTCGCCGCCGCCTCCCGTACCGAGGCGAGCGGCTTTTTCACTGTTACGGGGAGACCGAATGATGTCCGACGTGATTCCCATGAGCCGGGCCGGCTACGACAAACTGATGGCCGAATTGAAGCACCTGGATACGGTGGAGATGCCGAAGGTGGCCGAGCGCGTGGCCGAGGCCCGTTCGGCGGGCGATCTCAAGGAAAACGCCGAGTATCACGGCGCCCGCGAGAGCCAGGGCATGCTGCAGGCCAAAATCAACCTGTTGCGCGACAAGCTCAGCCGTGCCCGGATTGTCGACACGGCGACACTGCCCAAAGACGAAGTCGTGTTCGGGGCCACAGTGGTGGTCAAAGACCTCGACTTCGGCGACAAGGAAGAGTTCACGCTGGTCGGCGCCGGCGACGAAGATTACGACGCCGGCAAGATTCTCATCACCAGCCCGCTGGCCCAGGGGCTGGTCGGCAAAAAAGTCGGCGCGCAGGTCGAAATCCCCGTCCCCGCCGGCACGATGAAGTTCGAGATTTTGGAGATTCGCTTCGAGGGGTAGCAAGAAGGAACATCATCCATGCGATTGCCCGCCGCACCAGGCCGACCGCCTCTGGACCTGGAGATCAAAGACGCCCAAGTCATTTTCAAAACGGTCTGGGATGACCTTGAGGAGCAAGTCGGTCACGAAAACCTGCGGTTTCCCAAGGAGCTGATCCTGCTGGGCGGAGCACCGGGCGCCGGAAAAGGCACCCAGACCAAGTTCATCATGCAAGCTCGCGGTCTCACCCGTCCGCCCATCGTCGTCAGCGAGTTGCTGGTGACGCCCGAAGCGGAAAAGATCAAGGACCAAGGGGGGATGGTGGGCGACAAGGAAGTCGTCGGCATTCTGTTGCGCAAACTGCTCGAAGACGAATTCCGAGACGGGGCTTTGCTGGACGGATTTCCCAGAACGCGGGTGCAGGTCGAGTGCCTCAAACTTATGGTGGAACAAATCGACAAGCTCCACGATGAATTCGAAAACACTCCCCAGGCCATTCACTTCCGCAGGCCGACCATTCACGCCATGGTTCTGTTCGTGAGCGAACGGACCAGCATCGAGCGCCAACTCAAACGAGGGATGTTGATCGCCGAGCATAATCGGGAAGTGGAGGAGACGGGCATCGGCAAACCGCTGGAACTGCGCTCTTCGGACCTGAGCGAAGAGACCGCGCGCCGCCGCTACCAGGTATTCAAAGAGCAGACCTGGGACGCGCTGCAGTCTTTGAAGGACCTTTATCATTACCACTTCATCAATGCGGAAGGGACCATCGACGAAGTCGAGGCGAACATCCTCCAAGAACTGCAGTACCAAAGCTCGCTGGAACTGGAGCCGCGCACCAACGACCGCTTGAGTCCCATCCCGCTGGCCGAGGAAATCATCCTGCATGCCCGGCAGGAGTTGGTAAAACGCCTGGACGGCTACGAATTGGAGCACACCGACCTGTTCATCCGCGTTGTCGAGATGATCGAAACGAAGTTCATGCCGATCATTACCCGCCACGCGATCTCAGGCCGGGCGATCGTCAACTCGGAAGATCCGATTTTCGACGATCCTCTCGCCCTGTCGATGCTGATCGACGTTTTTTCGGAACGGGGCTTTTATGCCGTCGTCGACAAGAACAACCAGCAGATTCCCGAGCGGGTGGATCTCAGTACCGGCCGAATTTACGGGCGAACCAAAGCGGTTTACCGGATCCACATCAGCTTCAAAGGATCTGAAATCCGCAGGGGCTAAGTCCTCAATCACGGCTTGGCGGGCGGATCTATTAATAAAGGAAGCGCCGCCGTCTCGACATATTCATACTCGCGCGTTTGGAACTCAAAGTGGTCAATATCGTCGCGGTTGAGTTTCGGAAAAGTGGCCTGCATCTGGTGGACCTTGCCGCCACTCGCCCCGCCGCGGCCCGCGGAGTCGTGCAGCATGCCCTGTTTATCGAAGGCCACGACGCGGACGTCCTGATCGAAATAATCGTGCGAAACGATGATTGTCGCTCCGTTCGGCATATCGAACCCTTCGGAAAACACGATGCCGTGGTTCTGCTTGCCGATCGCGGTCCTGCCAAACCGCTGCACCTCGGCTTCCGTCGTCCATTTGCCCGTGGCCACGCCGAATTTTATGGTCGTCGTCTTTTGCTCCGGCGGAACGCCGACATAGCGGCTGAAATACCCCTTGGGGTTCGTCTGGCCCTCCACGCTCACTTCACCATCACCAGTGGCGTGAGCTCCCGAACTGTGCCACCTGACATCCGCATCGTCGGGCAAACCGTCAACGCGTACGATGATCCTGCGCCAGACGACGTTTGCTGCGTTGACAGTGTCGCCGCCGTTCCTCCAAGAGACCGGCAGCGATGCCAGCTTGTTGCCCCGCTCGTCGGTTTGCCGCACGAAACATCCGATCAGCGGCGCAGGGAGCGACTTGAGCGGCTTGCCGTCCCCAGCCCACCAACGGCTGTCGTCGGGGCCGTGCGTGCCGAGAGCCAGAACTTCGACTTTACCGCCGAACGAGAAACGCTGTTTTGCGCCGGCCTCGGCCGCACGATTCTTTTGCTCGTCTGCCGCGTTGTTGTCGCTCTGCTGAGCATTGCTGCTTGTCAAAAGCGGCAGAAACACAAGCAGCAGAGAAACGGCGGCCGTGAAAGCCGCGCCGCGAGTGATTCGCAGTGGTTCGTGTGACTTGGTCATGAGTGTCTCCCTAGGCCGCACAACGCGCGAAACCGTTTCAGCGTTTGGGGCGTCCTTTCGTGGCAGACCGCTTACGCTCTTGGCTACGTTTCTTGACCGCGGCCCAGAACGCCTCTTCAGACAAGCCTTTCCCCTGTTTGATGCTCTGCCGCGAGCGTTCCAACAGCGCCTGAAACCGTGGCGAACGACCCAACATGAGACGCTCCAGGTCATCGTCGTCGTAGGGAACCAGCAAAACAGCGGCAGGCTTGCCATTGCGTGTAATGACGATAGGGCCTTCGGCGCCACATTCGTCCAAGTAGGCACTCAAACGCGCTTTCACGTCCGCCAAGGGAGCAATTTTCACGACCCGAACTCCTCTCCTCCGATCAAGAGCCGATTACGGTCCTTTACGCCTACAGCCAACACCTGCACCTGCCGCGCATTAGAGCACGCCGACTCTGGAATCCAAAATCCAAAATCCAACTACCTTCCCGGCATCGTCTTGCCTTTGAGCTGATAGACATAGGCCAGCACCTCGGCCACCGCGGCGTACAACTTGGCGGGGATCGGATGGTCGATCTCGACTTCCTTGTAGAGCAACTGAGCCAGCGGCTTCTTTTCGACGATCGGCACGCCGTTCTCCAACGCCAGGCGGCGGATGCGCGCGGCGAGCACGCCCGCCCCCTTGGCGATCACGATCGGCGCGGCCATCGTGCCATGCTCGTATTGAATGGCGATCGCCAACTCCGTGGGGTTGGTGATCACCACGTCGGCTTTCGGCACCGCCGAACGGACGCGATTCATCACCAACTGCCGCTGGGCCGCGCGGCGACGGGCGATGACCTGCGGATCGCCCTGCAGGTTCTTCATCTCTTCCCGCACCTCTTGCGTGGTCATCCGCAGGTCCTGCTCCTGCCGCCACCACTGAAAGCCGTAGTCCAACAGCGCCAGCAGCAGCAGTGCCGAGGCGATCTTGATGCCCGTCCACAACAGCGACTCGCTCAGGAAGCGGCCGATCTGCGCCAGATCGAGAGCGACCAGGGCCAGTACGTCGTCGAGCTCGCCCGACAGGCAGACATAGGCCACCGTTGCGACCAGCAGCACTTTGAACGATCCAAACACCAGCCGCATCACACTGGCCAGCGAAAAAACACGAAAGAACCCGGCGACCGGATCGAGCCGCGAGATGTCGGGCATGATTTTTTCGGGCACGAACAGCAGGCCCACTTGGGCGATGTTGACGAACACCGCCACCGCCAGGATGACCAGCAGCAGCGGCAGCAGCACGGATGCCAGGCCAAGCATGACCGTGGAGAACTCATGTGAGACCGTGGCCACGTCGGCGGTCAGCCACGGTTCGTCGCCCAGATAGTGCCGTGCGAGGAGGCCCATCGTCGTCACCACCGAGCCGCCCATCCAAAGCATCGCCGTCATGGCGCCCAACAGCAGCGCGGCCGAGCCGAGATCTTGGCTGCGCGCCACATGACCCTGTTCGCGGGCCTGCTGCCGGCGATACTGGGTTGCTTCTTGCGATTTTTCGCCGTTTTGTTCGGGCATCCCTCATCTCTCATCGTTCAACGCAACGCACTCAGCACCGTGTTCAGTGCTGGCTCGATTTCGTCTTGCAACAGCCACGCCAGGCCGGCCAGCGATGCGGAAAGAATGCTCAAGGTCACCAAGGCGTTCAAGCCGAACCCCAGCGCCATCACGTTCAATTGCGGCAGCGTGCGGCTGATGATGCCCAACACCAGCGAAGCCAGCATCAAGGCCGCCGTGGCCGGCGCGGCGACCCGAACTCCCAACGAAAAGCTCTGCACCAAAAGCGTCACCACCATGTCGCCGAGCGAGGTAGCCATGCTCGCGCTGCCGGGCGGCAGCGCGGCAAACGTATCCAAGAACCCGGTCATCGCCATGCGGTGGCCCCCGCAAAGCAAAAAGACCGCCAGGGCCACCATATACAGTAACTGCGACAAGAGCGGCACGTCGGCGTCGAAGCCGGGGTTATATACGTCGGCCAGCGTCATGCCGCTCATTTGTCCGACGATTTGCCCCGCCAACTGCACTCCCGAAAACAACAGCAACACGCCCGAACCAAGCAGAAAGCCGATGAACAGCTCGGCACCGACGAGCGGAATGGAACCGGCCAGCGTCGTGGGCGGCGTCAAAGGCGTGTCGATCTGGCCGGGAAACAGGAGCATGGCCAGTGCGATGGCCAGAAACACGCGGATTTGGGTTGGAATCTCGCTGCTGCCGAACGGCGGCCCGGCCAGCACCAGTCCGCTCGTGCGGACGAGCACCAGCAAGAACACGAACAGATGGTGTTGCGTGAAGTCGAACATGGTTCAAGGCGTTAGGCAATAGGCGTTGGGCGTTAGGGAATGATTAGAGGACCGCGCCTAGCGCCTAACGCCCATCGCCTAACGCCTCCGTCACAGCATTTCAGGAATGTTGCCGAACACGTCTTCTACGTACTGGACCATGCGGTTCAAGAGCCACGGCAAACTGAAGGCCAGCACGAAGACCATGGCCACAATCTTGGGCACGAACGAGACCGTCTGGTCCTGGACCTGCGTGAGCGCCTGCAGCAGTCCGATCGCCAGGCCGACGATGAGTCCGGCCACCATCACGGGGGCACTCACCAGCAGCCCGATGATAATCGCCTCACGACCCAGATCGACGGCGTCGGTCACATCCATGGGCGACTTCTCTAGTCGCCCTCGACAACCGGGTCAATGCCAACTTTCCCGCTTGCCGCCGCAATGGTATGATAACGCTGTGGATTCGTCGGAATCCTCCCGCCCTAACGAAGCACCCCAGCGGCACGGGCCGCGGTGCCGCCCGCCGAGAAATCAAACTATTCGTGTACACGATTCGCCGATGAACCGCTTCCGGCACCTGCTGCCCGTCCTCGCTTTTGCCGCCACGAGTTTCGTTGCCTGCGTGGGATTCTGCGCCGGCGAACCGGCAGCACCTACGGCCGAGCAAGTCGAGTTCTTCGAAAAGAGCGTGCGGCCAGTGCTCGTCAACCGGTGTCAGAGTTGTCACGGCGCCGAGAAACAAGAGTCGGGCCTGCGGCTCGACCGGCGGACGGCGATTGAGAACGGGAGCGACGGCGGCCCGGTGATCGTGCCCGGAAAGCCGGACCAGAGCTCGCTGATTACGGCTGTCCGTTATCAGGGCGACGTCCAGATGCCCCCGACGGCGAAATTGCCTGATGCTGAACTGGCGGCACTGGTGAAATGGGTAGAGATCGGCGCGCCGTGGCCCAAGGAAGCGATCGACGGCGGCCGGTCCGCCAGCGCCGCGCCGGCCTCGCCGCAAGACGCGCAGGCCGCGCATTGGGCGTTTCGCCCGGTTGTTAGGCCGGCCGTTCCGAGCGTGAAGCAGGCCGACGGGTGCGCCACGCCGATCGATAACTTCGTCGTGGCGCGGCTCGAAGCCCAGGGATTAACGCCCTCGCCACGCGCCGACCGGCGAACGCTTCTCCGCCGCGCCAGCTTCGATCTGCTCGGTCTGCCGCCGACCGCCGGCGAAATCGAAGCCTTCGAGCGCGACGCGTCGCCCGACGCCTGGCCGCGCGTCGTCGACCGGTTGCTCGCTTCGCCGCACTACGGCGAGCGCTGGGCCCGGCACTGGCTCGACGTGGCCCGTTATGCCGACACCAAGGGCTATGTGTTCACGCAGGAACGGCGGTATCCGTTTTCGTACACCTACCGCGATTACGTCATCCGGGCAATGAACGAGGATCTGCCTTACGACCGGTTCGTCAGCCAGCAGCTCGCCGCCGACAAGCTGCCCATGAGCGGCGACAACCGCTCGCTGGCCGCTCTCGGCTTTCTGACGCTGGGGCGGCGGTTCATGTTCAACGTTCACGACATCATCGACGACCGGATCGACGTGGTGTCGCGCGGGCTGCTGGGACTGACCGTCACCTGCGCGCGCTGTCACGATCACAAGTTCGACCCGATTCCCTCGGCCGATTATTACTCGCTCTACGGCGTCTTCGCCAGCTCGACGGAGCCGGACGACGGGCCGCTGATCGGCGTGCCGGAGGAGACGGCGGCCTACGCGGAGTTCAAGAAGGAGAAAGCGGCGCGAGAGAAGGCCGTCGACGATTACCGCGTCGGCAAACAGCAAGAGCTGGCGAAGCAGTTCCGATCGCAGGCCGGCGACTATTTGCTGCAATTGATTCGCGAGCGGCCCGGCGAACCGGCCGACGGACCGCCCAAAGACGAGCCGATGATCTCGCTGGGACCGGGCGACCTGCGGCGGCCGATCACCGATCGTTGGCGGCAGTACGTGAAGCAGTCGGCCGCCAAGCGCGGTCCGGTGTTTGCGGCCTGGCACGAATTGGCGGCGATTACGCCGGCCGATTTCGGCCCCAAGGCGAATGAGGCCATCGAAAGTTGGATGTCGGCAGCCGACGCGCCGCCGATGAACCCCTTGGTCAGGCAAATGCTGGTCGAACACCGGCCGGCGACGATGACCGACGTGGCCCGGCTTTACGGCGAGCTGCTGGCGTCCGTCGACAAGCAATGGAACGAACTCCGCCAGACCGCCCCGTCGGCCGAGCGGCTTGACGACCCAGCGGCTGAAGAACTGCGGCAGGTGCTTTACGGGCCGGAGTCGCCGACGGTGCTGACCGACGAGCAGTCCCAGCGGCTGTTCGATCGCGAGGTGCGCGACCATCTCACGCAGTTGAAAAAGAAAGTGGACGAGCTGGAGGTCACGTCGCCGGCCGCTCCGGCGCGCGCCATGGCCATGGTCGACGCGCCTTCGCCCGTGGAACCGCACGTTTTTGTTCGCGGCAATCCGGGCCGGCCGGGCGACCGCGTGCCGCGTCGGTTTTTGGCGGTCCTCTCGCGCGGCGAGCGGCGGCCCTTCGAGCACGGCAGCGGGCGGCTCGATCTGGCCGCTGCGATTGCCAGCCGCGACAATCCGCTGACCGCGCGGGTGCTGGTCAACCGCGTCTGGTTGCACCATTTCGGCAATGGTCTGGTGCGCACTCCGAGCGATTTCGGCGTCCGCAGCGATCCGCCGACGCACCCCGAATTGCTCGACTGGCTGGCGGCCACGTTCATGGACGACGGTTGGTCGTTGAAAAGTCTGCACCGGCAGATCCTGCTCTCCAGCGCCTATCAGCAGGCGACGGGTGAGCGGGCGGAGTGCGTCGCTGTCGATCCGGAGAATCGCCTGCTCTGGCGGATGAACCGCCGCCGGCTCGATTTCGAGTCGATGCGCGACAGTTACCTGGCTATTTCGGAGCGGCTCGATTCCGCGCTGGGTGGCCGGCCGGTCGACCTCTGGGCGGCGCCGTATTCTGGCCGCCGCAGCGTTTATGCGTTTCTCGACCGGCAGGATTTGCCCGGCGTGTTCCGCATATTCGACTTTGCCAATCCCGACGTCTCCAACGACCAGCGGCCGCGGACCACGGTGCCGCAACAGGCGCTGTTCGCGATGAACTCGCCGTTCGTGCTCGAGCAGGTGCGGCGGCTGGTGGCCCGGCCGGAAGTGGCCGGCGAGATGGATGCGGCAAGGCGAGTGCAGGCGCTCTATCGGCTGATCCTTGGCCGCGTGGCGACGAACGACGAAGTTGAGTTGGCCGTGCGGTTCATCGACGCGCCGCCGGTTTCAGCAGAGGCTTCGAAGCTCACGCCGTGGGAGCTATTGGCCCAGGTGCTGCTGAGCACGAACGAATTCATGTTCGTGGACTAAGCAGGGTGGGACTCGGTCGGCGTTGTGTCATCATGCGTGCCGCCGGCGGCGGATGTGCATGCCGATCATGGCGGCCACCAGCAGTCCCGCCACGAACAACATCAGCGGCCGCAAGGTCGCCCGGCCCGCCGGCTGCCATTCGGGCACCGCCGACCGTTCCGAGGCCCGGCCTTCTTTCGAGGCCGCGCGGTTGCGCTGGGCGGCACGCTGGCGCGATTGCTGCATCCGCTCGATTCGCTCTTGTCGTCGGGCGAACTTCGGCTCCACGGCCGCCAACATGACCAGGCCCACGCTGGCGAACAGCATCAGCCAGAACAGGGGCGAATCGCTGATTGGTCCGCGTTGCACGCTGATGGGTGCCTCTGTTCTCCGGAGGATGGCCTTCCTAGGCCGTCCCGTGCCAGACGAGACGGCCTGGGAAGGCCATCCTCCGGACGCGTTAAATCCACTTCGGAAACAGCCGCCCGCCGTAAACGGCCGACTCGCCCAGCATCTCCTCGATCCGCAAGAGCTGGTTGTACTTGGCGACGCGGTCGGTGCGCGAGAGCGAACCGGTCTTGATTTGCCCGGTCGCCAGGCCCACGGCCAGGTCGGCGATGGTCGCGTCTTCGGTTTCGCCGCTGCGATGGCTGGCAATGCTGGTGTAGCCGTGGCGGCGGGCCAGCTCGATGGCCTCGATCGTCTCGCTCAGCGTGCCGATCTGGTTGACCTTGATCAGAATGCTGTTGCCCACGCCGCGGTCGATGCCTTGCTGCAGCCGCTGGGTGTTGGTCACAAACAGGTCGTCGCCCACAAGCTGCACTTTGCCTCCGATGCGGTCGGTGAGCAACTTCCAGCCTTCCCAATCGTCTTCGCTGCAGCCGTCTTCGACGGAGCAGATCGGGTATTTGTCGACCCAGCCGGCGAGCAGATCGGCCATGCCGGCGGCGTCGAGCGAGCGGCCGTCCATCGAATAGACCTTTTTCTTGGAGTCGTAGAGTTCGGTGGCCGCCACGTCCAGCGCGATGGCCACCTGCCCGCCGCGGCCGATCTTGTAACCCGCTTGCCCGACCGCTTCCACAATCAGATCGAGCGCCTCGGCGTTGCTGCCCAGATCGGGCGCGAAGCCGCCCTCGTCGCCGACGGCGGTCTTGTAGCCTTTTTTCTGCAAGACCTTTTTCAGATTGTGAAACACCTCGGCGCCGCACCGCAGGGCTTCGCCGAACGAGTCGAAGCCCAGCGGCATGATCATGAATTCCTGCACGTCGACCTTGTTGTCGGCGTGCGCCCCGCCGTTGATGATGTTCATCATCGGCGCCGGCAGCAGTCTGGCTCCGGCGCCGCCCAGATAGCGGAACAGCGGCAGCCCGCAGCAGTCGGCCGCCGCGTGGGCCACCGCCAGCGATACGCCCAGGATGGCGTTGGCGCCCAGGTTCTTCTTGTTCGGGCTGCCGTCCATCTCGATCATCCGCCGGTCGAGCGCCGCCTGATCGAGCGCGTCTTGGCCGATCAGCTCATCGGCCAGCTTTTCGTTGATATTGGCGACCGCCTGCCGGACGCTTTTGCCCAAATACTGCTGGGGATCGGCGTCGCGCAGTTCCCAGGCTTCGTGAACGCCGGTGCTGGCGCCGCTGGGCACGGCCGCCCGGCCGAACGAGCCGTCGCCCAACCGCACGTCGACCTCCACGGTGGGATTGCCGCGGCTGTCGAGAATCTGTCGGCCGCGAATATCCGCAATCAGCGAGTTCATGTTTCACTTCAGGGGCTTGGTGTACGGTCCGATGTCGGCGGGCCGCATCCGGCCCGGCACAAGACCCGTTATTTTGCCGGATTTGCGGGCCGTTGGCTAGCCGACCACTGGCGTTGTGTAGGGCCGATCGGTTACACTTGCGGTCGGGTGCTTGTGCCCGGTCATCTCTAGGAGGAAACCGCAATGGACGTCCTGAAGCAACAGGTCCGCCGTGCTCGCCGCCGTTTGGCATTTCAGAGGTTTCTCGCCGTCCTAAGCTGGAGTTGGTTTGCCTGGTTGATGTTGGCCGCGGTCGTCGTGACCATCGGCAAGTTCCGGCCCCTGGGTGTGGTCGAATGGGTCTGGCCGGCGGCGGCACTCGCTGGCGGCCTGCTGACGGCGATCGTGTGGTGCCTGGTCACGCGCCGCAGCGAGCTGGAAGCCGCCTTGGAGATCGACCACCGCTTCGGACTGAAGGAGCGCGTGTCGAGCACCTACGCCTTGGGTCCGGAGCAGCTCGAATCGGCCGCGGGCCGGGCACTGATCGACGACGCCATGAAACGAGTCGAGCGGTTGCACATTGGCGAACAGTTCCACGTGCGGCTCAGCCGCTGGTCGTGGCTGCCGCTGTTGCCGGGCCTGGCGGTGTTCTTGATCGTGTCGTTTTTACAGCCGGCGACCAGCCAAACGACGGCGGGCGGCTCGACGACGAACAAGGCCGAAACCAAGCAGGTCAAAGCGTCGCTCGATCCGCTGGCGCGCAAGTCGCTGAAGCACCGCAAAGAGGCCCGCGACAAAAACCTGCCGGCCGCGGAAGAGATTTTTGCCAAGCTGGAGCAAGGAACGAAAGACCTGAGCAAGGGCGACGGCGCCGACAAAAAGCAGGCGCTCGTCGAGTTGAACGATCTGGCCAAAGACCTGGAAAAACGCCGCGACCAGCTCGGCGCCCCGGAAAAGCTGCAGGAGCAGTTCAAGCAGCTTAAGGGTCTCGACAAGGGGCCGGCCGACAAACTGGCCGACGCGCTGAAGCAAGGCGATTTTCAGGTGGCGATGAAGGAGTTGAAGCAGCTTCGCGACAAGCTCGAAAACGGCAAGCTCGACCGCGAAGCCAAGGCCGCGCTGGAGAAGCAATTGAAGCAGATGGAAGACAAGCTGCGGAAGATGGCCGATGCTCACGCCAAGCAACAGCAGAACTTGAAAAAGCAGATCGAGGAGTTGAAGAAGAAAGGCCAGAACCAGCAGGCCAAGGAGCTGGAAGAAAAGCTGGCCCGGATGCAGCAGCAAAGCAACCAGATGAAGCTGGCCAAGCAAATGGCCGATCAGCTTGGCCAATGCACCAAGTGCATGCAGCAGGGCGACAAGGCGGGTGCGGCTTCGGCATTGTCGAAATTGCAGGAGCAGCTTGCCGACTTGCAGCAGCAGGCCGATGAGATGGCCATGCTCGACGAGGCGATGAGCGAGCTGGAAATGGCCAAGGATTCGATCAACTGCAAGGAGTGCAACGGCCAGGGATGTGCGGCGTGCATGGGCATGGGCCGCTCCGGCCGTCCCGGCATGGGCCTGGGGCGCGGTCGCGGCAATGGCCCGCGGCCCGAAGAAAAAACCGACGCGAGGTTTTACGACACGAAGGTCAAGCAGCAGACGGGCAAAGGCGCCGCGCTGGTCGTCGACTTCGTGAACGGCCCGAACATGAAAGGTCAGGTGCAGCAGGAGATCAAGACGCAGTTCGAGTCGGTCAAGTCGGACGAGACCGATCCGCTCACCGGCCAGCAGTTGCCCCGCGCTTATCGCGAGCACACGCAGAAGTATTTCGATTCGCTGCGCGACGACAAATAGCGCTTTGTGAAAGCAGCACTGAAGGCCCGTTACGTCTTTCCCATCACCGCGCCGCCGATCGCCGACGGCGTGGTGACGATCGAAAACGGGCTGATTGTCGCCGTCGGTCGCGACGCCGCCGGCTGCACAGTACGCGATCTGGGCAATGTGGCCTTGGTGCCCGGCCTGATCAATGCCCATACGCACCTGGAGTTCAGCGGACTTTCGGCGCCGCTGGGCACACCGGGCATGGCCTTCACCGATTGGATTCGGCGGGTGGTGGCACACCGGCGTCAATTGCCGCTACCCTTCAACCTGATCGACATTCAAGATGGGGCGAACGAATGCGGGTCGTACGGAACCGTCGCCTACGGCGACATCGCCACAACCGCGTGGGGCGCAGACCTTGAATGGGCGTCGCTAGGCGCCACCATCTTTCTCGAGATCATCGGATTGAAGGCGGAGTTGATCGAGGCAAGGCTGGCGACGGCCCGGAAGCATCTCACGCCGCGGGAGTTCCGCCATCGGCGGGCCGGTCTCAGCCCGCACGCACCGTACAGCGTCCACCCGGAATTGTTCGATCGTCTGTTGACGCTGGCCGCCGACGCGAACTCGCCAATTGCCTTCCATCTGGCGGAGACGCTCGAAGAGCTGGATCTGTTGGCGACGGGGGGCGGGCCTTTCCGCGAACTGCTGATCGACCTTGGGGCGTGGGACGAGACCGCCATTCCGCGCGGCACGCGCCCGCTCGATTATCTTCGACGCGTGGCCGCCCGCGGCGTGCATGCACTCGTCATCCACGGCAACTACCTCGACCAGGAAGAAATCGATTTCGCCGCGGTCCACGCCGAGCGGCTGGCGATCGTCTATTGTCCGCGGACGCATGCCTACTTCGATCATGCCAAACATCCTTTGCCCCAATTACTTGCCGCGGGCGCCAACGTAGCCTTGGGCACCGACAGCCGCGCTTCGAATCCCGACCTCAACTTGCTGGAAGAGATCCGCTACGTCGCGCGGCACTTTCCGGAATTGCCGCCGAGCACGGCACTTGAACTCGGCACCTTGCGGGCGGCTCGCGCGATGCAGTTGGAGAAGCGTTTCGGCAGCATCGAGCCGGGCAAGCTGGCCGCGCTCGTCGCGGTGCCGCTGGGCGACGCGGACGTTGCCGACCCGCATTGGCTGATCTACGAGTCGGATCAACCCGCCGCGCCGGCGGCGGCCTGATCGTGCTATGCCGGCTGAGTAGGATGGGACCAGCGAGCTTGCGAGCGCCGGCCCACCGATTTGAGGCGTCAGGTGTCAGGACAGGCAATCTGATGCATAACGATGCTGGGCCGGCGCTCGCAAGCTCGCCAGTCCCACCCTACCTATTGCCACCGTCCCGACCGGCGGCCACAGGCTCGCGATCGGCCTCAGCAGCCGGCGGACCGCTCGCCTTGGCCGCGGTGCTTTCGAAAAACGTCACGGAGGCATCGCCGGGAGCATCGGCCGCTAGGCGAAACGTGACCTATTCGGTTAAGTTGACGGAACCGGAAACCACCCTGCCGACCCGACCCCCGGAGACACCAATGCCCGAAACCAGCTTGCAACTCGACGGCGTGCAGGTGCCGCGGTTCCTCTACGGCACCGCCTGGAAAGAAGACGAGACGCGGCGGCTGGCCGAGCTGGCCCTGCGACAGGGGTTCCGCGGCATCGACACGGCCAACCAGCGCCGCCATTACCACGAGGCCGCTGTGGGCGAGGCCGTCGCCGCCTCCCTCGCCGCGGGCCTGATGACGCGCGACGAACTTTTTCTGCAAACCAAATTCACGTTTCAAGCCGGGCAGGACCATCGGCTGCCTTACGATCCGGGGGCGCCGATCGCGGAACAGGTCGAGCAGTCGCTGGCCAGTTCGCGGGCCCACTTCGGCGTGGCGACGATCGATTCCTACCTCTTGCACGGTCCGACGCAGCGCGACGGGCTGGTCGCCGCCGACTGGGAAGCGTGGCGCGCGATGGAAGCCGCGCACGACGCCGGCCGAGTTCGCCTGCTCGGCATCAGCAATGTGTTGCCGGAGCAGCTTGAGCAGCTTTGCCGACAGGCGCGCGTGCGGCCGCGTTTCGTGCAAAACCGCTGTTTCGCCGTGCTTGGCTGGGACCGCGACATCCGGGGAATCTGCGCCGCCAACGGCATCGTATACCAAGGCTTCTCGCTCTTGACCGCCAACCGCGACGTGCTGGCGCATCCCGCGCTGCTGCAAATCGCCAAGCGTCACGGCCGCACGACCAGCCAGATCGTGTTTCGCTTCGCGCTCGACGTCGGCATGCTGCCCCTGACCGGGACGAGCAGCGCAGAGCACATGCGCCAGGACCTGGCGGTTTTCGACTTCCAGCTCGACGCCGACGAGCTGGCCCGCATCGAGAACCTGGCCGCGCCGTAGCCCGCGCCGCCGCACACCCCCACCATTGGCCAACTGACGGATGGCGACCGAACCAACCGCTGAAGCTGAACGGGGCCGCCATCCTGATGCAGTTCGTTTTAACTGCCGGGTCGCATTACGTGCGGCTGATGTCAGTCGAAAAGCCGCGCGCCCGTGCCTTTTATGAATCCGAAGCGGTGCATTACTCGATGGGGCATATGCCCGCCAAGGTCTTCGCTTCGCGATATCTGACCGACCTGCCGGAGCCCGAGACGCTGCGCAGGGAGAGTGGGCGTGGCGGTCGATGAAACGTTTGTGCATTTCGGCGGCGAGTTCTATCCCCCCGATGATGGTCGGCTGGATCAAATCGCCGCAGGGGAAATCGCCTGAATCGGTCCGTCCTGGGCAACTAAAGTTGATTGCGCACAACAAAGGCTCCTATCCACGGACCTCAGTTGGTCTACTCTGCTGTCGGACATGACGGAAGGGCCGTCGCAACTCTCGTCCCCGGCGCAGCCGTCGCCGGCGGATGCACGTAAAACACCTCCGGGTCTTTTTGCGATTCCTGCCGCGGCAACGCAATGCCGTACTCCACTTGCCGCTGGTGGTCGGCCAACTGGCGGCCAGGATGGTAAACCGAGTTGAACTTCCACAACATCCGCACGAAATTGGTCTGTCCCTTGGCCAATAACCTGGCCGAAAGGAAGAACGTGTGCTTCAACGCGGCCAGGCCCAAATGCTTGCGGTTGAGCACCTGCTGCGTGCGGACCAACTCTTCATAGAAGCGGGCCAGCGGCAACTGCGTGGGAAGCACGGCGTGCTGCACGTCGAACAGCCGGTAGTCGCGCGTCGTCAGGCGGGCCGCTTCGCCCTGCCAGGTTTCGGTGCCCGGATAGGGCGTGTTGACCGTGATGTGGACGATCTCCGGCACCGACATGGCCCACTCGCGAATCAACTCGAAGCGCCGCTCGTCCCAGGCCGGATCGGCGATGATGTTCACCGCCACGACGATGCCCAGCGATCGGGCGTACTCCAACGCCTCGAAATTCTTGCCCAGCGACACGCGCTTGCGAAAACGCCTGAGCCCCTCCTCGTCGACCGCTTCCAGGCCCAGAAACATGTATTTCAGCCCCAGCCGCCGCCAGCGCTGGAAGACCTCCTTGTTCCGCAGCAGCACGTCGCCCCGCGTCTCCAGGTAATAGTCTTTGCGAATGCCGCGGCGCTCGATCTCGTCGGCCAGCGCGTGGCCGTGCTCCGGATGAATGAAGGCCACGTCGTCGACGATGAACACGCCCGGCTCGCGCACGCGGCCCAAATCTTCGGCCGCCGCCTGGGGGCTGACCTTGCGGTAACTGCGGCCGTAAAAGGTCCACGCGCTGCAAAATGTGCAGTCCCAGGGACAGCCCCGCGAAAACTCGACCGAGGCGCAGGGATCGAGCGACCCGATAAAGTAGCTCCGACGCCGACGCAGCAGGTCGCGGGCCGGTTGCACGTCGTCCAGCGTGCGCAGCAATTGCGGCGGAGGACCCGCTCCGTCGAGCGCCACCACGCCGGCCAGCGACGTCAGCGAGTCTCCCCCCGCGGCCGCCTCCAACACCTGCGGCGTCACGCCCTCGCCTTCGCCGCGGACCACACAGTCGATCGCGCCACGGGCATGCGCCAGAATCTCATGAGCCGTGAAGCTGGCGCTGTGGCCGCCGGCGAAAAGGAAACAATCGGCCCGCCGCTGGCGCGTGGTGATCGCCAGATCGACTACCTCCGGGATGTTCGCCAGATAATTGAGCGAAAAGCCGATGGCCCGCGGCCGCCACTCGTCGACGAGCTTGAAATAGTCGCGGTGGCGAAAGCTTTGCAGGTCGAGCAGCCGCACTTCGTGCCCCGCCCGGCGGGTCGCTTCGGCCACCAATTCCAGGCCCAAGGGTTCCAGCCGCAGGTAAACCTTGGAATACATCAAGGCACTGGGGTGGACGTAGAGCACCCTCATGGCGTTTCCCATCGGCCGCTTTGCCCCGAGCGGAACATCGCCTCGATCACCCGCATGTTGCCCACGGCGTCGTCGATGGGCGTCGGCACCGGCGTGTCGTCGAGCACGGCGCGCGAGAACAACTCGGCCTGCACGGTGTACTGGTCGCAGGCGTCGAGCACGATCTCGTCGATCTTCGAGGCGTGCTGGTGCCACAGCCGACAGGGCCGGTCGGGCGGGGCGTTGAACGGAATTTCAATCTCGACGCGGCCCTCGGTGCCGACGATGTTGACGCGCTGATACGGAGAGATTTGCGTCCCGCAGGTGAAGGTGCCGGTGCCGTCGGCGAAGTCCATGATGCCCGAAGCCAGCCGGTCGGTGCGAAACTCCGGGTCGTACTCGACCTGGGCGAACACGCGGTGCGGCTCGGCGGCAAACAGGAACCGCGAGACCGAGATGGGATAACAGCCAATATCCATCAGCCCGCCGCCGCCGATCTCGGCCTGGTTTCGCACGTCGGCCGGGTTGCGGTTGAAATACGAAAACAGCGCGTGAATGGTGCGGAGCTGCCCGATTTGGCCTTCGGTCACGAGCCGTCGGGCGGTGACCCACTGCGGGTGATGGCGATACATGAAGGCTTCCATCAGCTTCAGCCGCGGATGTTGCCGGCCGGCCTCGACCAGCCGCTCGGCTTGGGCGACATTCAGGCCGATCGGCTTTTCGCAGAGCACGTGCTTGCCGGCCTTCAGGCATTCGATCGACCAGGAGACGTGCAGATGGTTGGGCAGGGGAATGTAGACGGCGTCAATCTGGTCGTCGGCGAGCAGTGCCTCGTAAGAGCCGTGCCATTTCGGCAATCCGAGCCGTGCGGCGGCCGGCTGCGCTTTTTCGGCCGAGCGTGAAGCGATGGCGACGAGTTCGACGTCGCGTGCCCGCTTCATGGCGGGGATGACTTTTTCCGTGGCGATTTTGGCCACGCCCAGAATGCCCCAGCGTAGTTTGTTCATGGGTTGCGGGTCTCGATTGGCAGAGTGCGCACCAAGAGCGTCGGCTGGTAGCATACGATTTGCCGGCGGCACGGCCAAGGGGACCGACAAGTCGGCATCGTCTCGGCTTACGCGCGCAGCTCGGTCAGATGCGGCCTGTCGAGCAGTTCAAACGGCGCGACGAGCTGCCGCCAGTTTTCACCGCGCTCGACGATCAGCCGGTCTTCAATCGGTCCCAGCCGGCCCGACGTCAGCTTCAAGTAGCTGACTCGCGACGGTTCCAGTCCGATGATGCGGGCACACGTGGCATCGACGGCCGTGGGATTCATTCCGACCGCCACCAGGCCCAGCGGCTTGGGCGTGCCCATGATCGGGCCGTCGCCTTCCATACACAAAATGCCGTCGACAATGGCGATCGTCTTGCCCAGCGAGGCGTTGATGTCGCACACGGTTTCAGGGATGCCGGCGTGGTGCAGCACGTTTTTCGGCCAGCCATACAAAATGCCGGGCAGCACGCCATACATGTTCTTGAGCGAGACCGTCAGCCCGACCCAATGGTGCGTCTTGAGCTTCGGCATCGACACCACCAGATCGGCCTCGGCCACGCTGCGGGGAAAATAAAAGCCCGATAGCTTGGAAGCTTTCCCGCGGTTCTCCGTCCAGACGGCGTCTTCGTAGTTCAAGTCGCAAAAGGGAAGTTCGGCCGCTGCGAGGGCCTCTGCCAGGCCCGATTCGACCAGCGCCATTTCGGTGTCGCGCACATGGCCCGGTGCTTCGCCCACGGCGACCTCGGCGCCCCAGCCGCGAAAGACCTCGGCGGCGGCCACGATCATGGCGGGGTGCGTCGTCATGTGCGGCGACGAGCGGACCGGCTCGACCAGGTTCGGCTTGAGCAGCACCTTTCGGCCGCGCAATCCGCCGGGGTCGATACCGGTGGCCACCAGCCCGTCGCGAATGGTCGTTTCCAGGGGGCCGTCGTAACGTTGGCCGCGAGCAAGAAACACCGGCGCCGCCTCGGCCAACCGCGCGCGCAGCCAAGGCCAGGCGGCGATACCGGCGGCCGCCGTCCCTGCGCCGATCAAGAGCGTGCGGCGGTGCAACGCCGCGGTTTCGTTCGTTTTGCAAGGCGTGTTGGCCGTCAAGATGGCACCTGCTTTAGCTCTTTGCTGTTGCGTTTTCGACGATCTTGCCTGGGCGACAAGAACCTGACGCCTCAATTCGGTGGGCCGGCGCTCGCAAGCTCGCTGGTCCCACCCTACAAGTATGGTATCAACGGACAAGTTGCTGCGGTGGCCAACGCCAGCAACCCTTTGCGAAGCGGGTTGTCAGGCATTGCGGTTTTCCGGCGAAGGGCGGCGAGAAGCCAATCGTCTGCCTGACGCGGCCGACGACCGTGCGCCGCCAGTCCCAACAGGCCATAAGCCAGCGAGGCGGCGCCCGAAGCTTTGGCCACGGCTTGCTCCAGGTAGCCCAGCGAGCGTTCGATTCGTCCGCTCGGGTCGGTTTCGTCGGCCAAGGCGATCATCGTCAAGCCGCTCGGTTCCAAGTGTGGTCGCAGCACTTGCCCGAACACCGACGTGTTTCCATAGTTGCAGCCTCCCGTGGGCAACAGCCTGTCAATGAGCATCGCGATGGCTTCACGGCAACGAGCATGTCCGCCTCGTCCGTTTGCCTTGAGTGCCAATACATTAACCGCAGTCGGCTCGACCCACGGATGCGTCCCTTCGACCCACGGCCAGCCGTCCAACCGGGTGTTGTGCCCCAGGTCGCGGTTCTTCTCGCTGGTGCGTCCGTGCGTTGCCAGGATCGATTCGACCGCGCGCTCGATCTGACCGTCGTATCTCGGCTCTCCGCACGCTCGCTGGACCGCCGCCCATGCCAGCACTGCCCAACCGGTCGCCCAGCCGGGCGTGGGTTGCATGGCTGTGACGGCTACGGCGCCACCGGCATTTTCGAGCAGCGCGAGCCGCCGACAGGCGCTTTCCGCAGCATCCGGCCGGCCGTGCGCAAGCAACGCCAGCGCGGCAATGGCGGCCGGTTCGGCAGCAACGGTTCCGCCCGGCTGGTAGGCCCAACCTTTCTCGTCGGACAGGTCGTCGAGCAGCGGATCGAGCCAGTGGATCATGCGGTCGGCGTTCGAGAATGGCGGGCGTGAGCTTGTCGCGGCGCGGAACGAGCGCCGGTTGCTCGATCGGGCCCATGAAAACTCTACGTCGTCCCTGTGCCAAACGAGTGGTGTGGGTCCGGTGTCGGGTTTGCGGATCATGCGGCTTGTAATGAACTCGCCGAGAACGAGACGTTTTGCCGAGAGGAAAAGCGGTGGCTGGGGCAGAGCTTGGCCAGAGAGCGGCTGTCGCCCTCAACAGCGTGACGGCCAAGCGATGCCCCGGTGCGTCCAACCGGGGCATCGCCTGGCCGCCGAGATGAACGGAGTGCCAGCCTCCACGAGGCCAGGCTCTGCGCCAGCCACCGCCAACGTCTCATTCTTGGCCGCGTGAAGCATGCTTGCTTGATCTCGGGGCCGCGTTCGGTTCTGCTGACGGCTGCACTACGAGGTATATTCGTCAAAGTCACCGCTCTTGGTCTCAGGAGGTCCGTCATGCGCCGCGTCGTTCTTGTCGCTCTCGCTGTTTCACTTCCCATGGTTGCCGCCTGCGATCAACAGCCGCCGGCTGCCGCGCCGCCCCCGGTTGCCGCGGCGCCGAGCGCTCAGGCCACCGCGCCGGCCCCGCCGACGGCGGCCCAACCCGCGGCTCAAGAAACGCCGCGCGACGCCAAGGCCGTGCTGCGGCAACTTTCCGATTTTTACAAAGAGCGCAAAGCGTTCCAGGTCGACTATTCCCAAAAGGTCGTGATGGACTTCAACGGCATGAAAAACAACTTTGAGCTGCAGGCCAAGATCGACGTCGAGCGGCCCAATCGGTTTGCTTTGCGAAACAAGAACAAGCAGCTCGGCGTCGATGTCGTGTGCGACGGCCGACAGCTTGCGATGAGCATGACGCCGCTCAAGCGGTACACGCAGTCGGCCGCGCCGGCGTCTCTCGACGAACTGCTGGCCAACCCCATACTGCTGGCGGGCGCCGACGGTCGCGGGCCCCTGTTCGAAGTCTTTTCAGAGCATCCCTATGAGAAGCTGATGGAAGGGGTGACGGACGACGAATACGTGGGCCTGGAAAAAATCGGCGAGGTGGAAGCCCATCATCTCAAGTTCTCGCAAGAACAATTCGACTGGGAAATCTGGGTGGCGGCCCAAGACCAGCCCCGATTGTTGCGGGCCTCGTTCGACCTCGCCAAGCAGATGGCCGCGGCCGGGTTCGGCAACGAGCAGTTGAAGAACGCCAAGATGACTTCCGTCCAGGAGTACCAGCACTGGCAGTTCGACGCGCCGCCGGCCAAAGACGCCTTCGCCTTCGAGCCGCCGGCCGGCGCCAAGAAGGTCGACAGTTTCTTCGCCGGCGGAGCGGCTACGGAGCCCGAGCGCTCGCCCTTGGTGGGCAAGCCCGCCCCCGAGGTCGAGCAGGACCTCGTCGACGGCGGCCACTTCAGCTTGAAAGAACAGAAAGACAAGAAGGTCGTGGTCCTCGATTTCTGGGCGACGTGGTGCGGGCCGTGCGTGCAGGAGATGCCGCTGGTGGCCAAGGTGGCCGACGAGTATCGCGACAAGGGCGTCGCGCTTTACTGCGTCAACCTGCGCGAAGACGCCGACACCATCCGCGATTTTCTAGGCCAGAAAAAGCTGACCGTCACCGTCAGCCTCGATCCGCAAGGCGAGACGGCCCGTGCCTTCGGAGTCGAGGGCATTCCGATGCTGGTGCTGATTGACAAAGCGGGAGTCGTGCAGAGCGTTCATGTGGGCTATAGTCCGGACCTTGCCGAGAAGCTCAAAGAAGAGCTGGATGCCATTCTCGCCGGCAAGGATCTGGCTGCCGAGGGCGAGCACGCATCGGAGGAAGACGGCGCCGATGTGCCCGCCGCGGGTCCGAAGTGATATACCGCGCAGCGCGCTGCGCGTCTGAAATCGGGTCTAAAACGGACCGCGCTGCGCCCTCGTAATCGGGGTCGGCCGGTTCGCGCAGCGCGCCGCGCGTTCAGAACCGGCGCCCCGGCCAAGGCCGGCAGCCGCGGGTGCCGCAGGTTGCTCCCAACTCGATTGCCCATCCGAGCTTGCGACCATGCGACACGCGTGTCGCCTCGGCGCGTGTCGCCGGAGACGAACG